>JBAWWO010000014.1 GCA_037146715.1 Alphaproteobacteria bacterium | reverse complement strand
AGATGTACATGTCGAAACCTTCGACCCTGGTTTCACGCGAATTGCCCGCAAAATAATCCCCTTTCCCTCATCCCTGCGAGAATTTTTTGGGATTGATATAAGACAAAATGAAATTTTTGATATAAACTCAAAGAAAAAGAAATCAGGAACTTATGGAAAAGAAAATAGATAGGTCGCGCGAGCAAAAGGATTTTTTGGCCCTTCATGGCTGGGGGCACAAGCTTGTCACTCCCCTACGAGCAGATGCCTCAAAACGCACCTATTACCGACTGGGGTCTGAGGAGTCAGAAATGGCCAT
Source organism: Alphaproteobacteria bacterium (assembly GCA_037146715.1). NCBI lineage: Bacteria > Pseudomonadati > Pseudomonadota > Alphaproteobacteria > Alphaproteobacteria bacterium. The sequence continues at coordinate 18,665 of JBAWWO010000014.1, read as the reverse complement.
TCTGATGGACTGCCCCCCTGCCTATGATTCCGTTGTTCCTTTTGTCACTATTGCGACCATTTTGCATAACATGGGCTACTCAAGCCCAAAAATAATAGCTCAGGACCCTAAGCAGGGATTCCTAATCTTAGAAGACTTTGGTCATCTAACATTCACCAACTATTTAAAAGCAGCTACAGATGCAACCGCCCTATATGAGGCTGCTGTTGATGTATTGATTGATCTGCACAAGAAATGGGATCAAGTTCCGGCGGAAAAAGTACCCCCTTATAATTTAGAAAAATTTCTAACAGAGTCAGCCCTGTTTATTGATTGGTATTACCCCAAAATAATGGGCCATAAAATCTCAGAAAAGGCTGCCGAAGAATGGCAAAAAATCTGGACAGAATTGCTGAGCCCTCTGGCCCACAAGCCCTTTTTGGTTTTGCGCGATTATCACGTAGATAATCTGATGTGGTTACCCCATCGAAAAGATCTTGCGCGTTGCGGTCTGCTTGACTTTCAAGATGCTGCCTTGGGGCCCCGGTCTTACGATTTGGTGTCCTTGTTAGAAGATGCCCGTCTGGATGTTTCCCCTGCCTTACAACACCGTATGCTGCAAAGATATCTTGACGCGTTTCCGGAACTAGACCAAGATGAATTTTTACAAGAATATTATATCTTAGGGGCCCAAAGGAATTCTAAGATTATAGGGATTTTTAGCAGGCTTGCTTTCAGGGATCATAAAACGCATTATTTGTCGTTCATCCCCCGAGTATGGGCCCTGTTGGAAGGTGATTTAAAACACGCAAGCCTCCACAAGCTGAAAGATTGGTTTGACCACCATATCCCACGGGAAAACAGAAAGGTGCCAACATGAAAATAGAAACAGGAATGGTATTAGCTGCAGGAAAAGGCGAAAGACTTCGCCCTCTGACGGATGCATGCCCGAAACCCCTAATCGTTGTTGGAAGAAAATCTATGTTAGATCACGCCATTGACCATCTGAAACAGGTTGGCGTGAAAAAAGTGGTGGTGAATGTCTGCCATAATGGAGACATGATTATTGATCATTTAAAAAGCAGAAAAAGCCCCCAGATTGTTATTTCAAAGGAAGACGAACGTTTAGAAACTGGCGGGGGTGTTTTGAATGCCTTGTCTCATCTGAGCTCTGATTATTTCTTTGTCATTAATGGGGACATTTTGTGGTCTGATGCTGAAACTCCAACTTTGGAATTAATGGAAAAAGCTTGGAAACCTTCTATGGATGCCTTGTTACTGATGGTGCCCCTGAAGAATTCCTATGGGTACGATGGGGAAGGTGACTACGACATGAATTCAAAAGGGAAACTTTCTCGCCATCACGCGGCAGGCCATGCTGAATATGTCTATGGGGGCGTGCAAATTCTAAATGCCCGCCTTTTTGAGGGAGAAGAAGTAGGGCAATTTTCCCTGAACAAGCTGTATGACAAGGCTGAATCAAAAGGTACTTTATTTGGGCTAGAACATAAGGGGCTTTGGTTTCATGTGGGAACGCCAGAGGCCTTGATGGAAACGCGCGCCTGGTTTGAAGAGCATGAGTTAGACGCTCATTGATTAGAATCAGATGAATGTATCATCCATTCCCTTAGGGGTCCCCTTTCTGCCTACACTTGCTCGAGATCTTTTGAAACAGTACACACCCGCAGCTCTTGCAAAAGTTCTGATTTTTTTGCCCACACGTCGAGCATGCTGGGACTTTAGAGCTATTCTGATACAGGAAGCTGGCAAAAGAAACATGTTGTTACCTCGGGTTCTGCCCCTGGGAGAATTAGACGAAACTGAGATTTCCTTAAGCTCTCTCGACGGACTTAAGTTTATGGCTGATCTTGCGCCTGCTATTCCCCCTCAGAAAAAGATTTTAATTTTAGCCTCTTTAATTCAAAAGTTTCGGCCTATGCCCCATCGGGAAATTTCCTTTCAAGAGGCCACTTCCATGGCCTATTATTTAAGTCAGCTGATTGATGAGTTTCAAAATGAAGAAATTTCTTTAGACCAAATTGAACAACTGAACCCATCTGGCAAATCGGCAGATCACTGGGCAACTGTGCTGGAGTTTCTAAAAATACTCAGCCACCATTGGCCCAAGATTTTGGAAGAAAATAAAGAACTGGACCCTGTAGCCAAGCGCAATAAAATGATTCTTTTTCAGGCCACAGAATGGAAAAAAAATCCTCCTGATCATCCCATCATCATTGCCGGGTCCATGGGCACCATTCCTACCACCCAAAGCCTTATGAAAGTGGTGGCCCATTTGCCCAAAGGACAAGTCATTTTGCCAGGATTACAGAAAGATTTAGATGATGCAGTTCTGCCCCCCCATCACCCTCAATTTAGCCTATACGCTTTGTTATGTGCGCTGAATATAAAGTCTACAGATGTAAAAGATTTTATGATGGATCAAGATTCTGTCAAAAATAGGTCTATTCTTTTTTCTGAAATTTTCGAAGAAAATGCTCACAAAAATTATGGGGCGGTTACATCTCTTTTGGTTGATAATTTTTTCTATGCAGAATGTCAAAACCTACAAGAGGAAGTAGATCTGATCAGCCTGTACATTCGGGAAGGTTTGCATCAAAAAAAGAAAGTTGCTTGTATTACAGATAATAAAATCTTGGCCCAAAGAATTTCTATTGAATTGAAAAAGTGGAATATTCAGGTAAGTCCCTCTCAGAAAAAACCTTTTGCCGAAACCCTGTGGGGATCATTCCTGCGGCTAACGTCTGAATATTTTGCGTCTGAGTTTTCTTATCTGACCTTACTGGCTATTTTAAAGCACCCTTTAAGCGAACGGTTTCATGAAGATACCCTAAAGTTTGAAAAACACATTCTTAGAAATCCCCGATTGCAGGATAAGGAGCCCTTTAAAACATGCGGCATCTCTGATGATTTTGCAGCTCTGATAGATCAGTTATCTAAAAACCAGAGGGTTCACCATTCCTTGGCTTCTTATGTGATGGCCCAGGAACATTTAATCGTTCAGCTTTTAGGTATTTCCACACCCCTAGATATATTCTTAGAAACTGTGCCTGAGGGACCCTTTGTTCAAAACTTTTGGCGAAATTTAACTGCTTACGCCCAGTCTCAACAGATTGTCTTGGATGATTATGCATCTTTCTTTCAGATTTTTATCGAGCACTTAACAGTTACCACGCCTTCCTCCGGCGACAGTCCCTTCCAGATTCTAACGCCTTTAGAGGCCCGATTTATAACAGTTGATCGATTAATTCTAGCAAGTATGAATGAGGGCGTCTGGCCGTCTATTGTTCCCCCAGATCCTTTTTTTGGCATGGCTATGCGACAAAGTATTGGGTTGCCATCTCCTGAAAAACGAAAGGGGCAAAGCGCCCATGACTTTTTGCAACTCTGCAATACGCGGGAAATTTTAATTAGCCGCTCTGTAATGGCTGAGGGTTCCCCCACGCTGCCTTCTCCTTTCTTGACTTTGTTACTGTCCTATTTGAAAGAAAAGGGCCAAAAACTTTCCTCTCCAACCACACTGATAAATTGGAATCATCAACTTGCTCAAGCCCCCAAAAACAAGTCAGCGGCCCGACGCCCCATTCCCTGCCCCCCTGTGGCGGCCCGACCTCAAAGCTTATCCGTAACAGATATTGAAGCTTTGATCCGTGACCCCTATAGCATCTACGCAAAGCATGTTTTAAAGCTGCAACCCTTAAAATCTTTAACAGTCCCTACAGAGGCCTTAGACTTTGGTGTTTTAGTGCATAAGTTTATGGAGGTTTGGGTTCAAAACGGTAGCTACTTATTGCCCCATGAGGCTTATCGACTTTTTCAAACTCAAGGTCCCCGTTTTTTTGATCCTATTTTTCAAAGTTCCCCCTATAAGACTTTCTGGTGGTCTAAGTTTAAAAAGATTATAGAATGGGTGGGAACACTATCCCCCGATTATTTTGGGCAACCAATTTTCACTGAGGTCTGGGGGCAAGTAGATTTTGAAGGATTCACCCTGTTTGCCAAAGCAGATCGCATTGATATTAATGCAAAGGGGGCTCTATTGATTGACTATAAAACGGGTCGTCCTCCAACCGATATGGAAATGGAGAAAAGGGGATCTGTTCAGTTGCCTCTAGAAGCCGTTATCTTGAAATATGGACACTTTTCTAAAGTCACCAAAAATCCAACAGGTCTATCTTTTTGGGATCTGGGCACGGCTGAGGGAGGAGATATCCGGTTTTATAAGGGAGATTTAGAAACTCTGATTCAAGAAACTTATAAAGGCATTCAAGAGTTGGTGCGTCTATATGCCCAACCAGAAACCCCCTATGTGGCCCTTGCCATGCCCGATAATTACACCCATTCCTATGGCCACCTTTCCCGGGTTCAGGAATGGAAACGGCACCCGCGGGAGTAATAAAAAAAGGGCCCCTGATTTCTCAGAGACCCCTTAAGTTAAAAGTAAAGTTTAAGTTTCTATTAGAGCTTTACTTGAAGCGCCCCAATTTGCGTTTGAAGAGCCGCTAAACTTGCAGCTATTTTTCCTTCTTGTGTTTGCAAAGCAGTTATTGCTGTTGACAGAGAAGAAATTGCACTCATCACATTAACGTGCCCAGCTTGCAAATCTGCTAATGTTGCCTGCATTTGCGCAGCCTGATTGGCAGGTGTAGGCGTTGATGAAATGGCCCCCACCTTTGTAATGGCCCAGAAATCACTTGCCAAATTAGGATTAGTCAAATAAGCATAAGGAATCTTACAGTACCCTTGTAAACCCCATCCAGAACCCCAAGAGTTACGAACCCAGAAAGTTGATGATGCATCATCATACCCGGCCAGAACAACAGCGTGTCCTCCCAAATATTGTTCTTTGCTAGGAGTAGGAATTGGAACAATCCCAGTTGTTGCAACAATTTGGCTTTCAAAAGAACTATAGACTTGGAATCCAAAAACAACGGGAAATCCAGACGCTAAAACACTTTTAAGAGCAGAAACATCCGTATTGTTAATGTTCGTTAAACCCTTATCAAGATCAGCAAAGTTTTTTGCATCTGCATAAGCTATTGAAGTAGGTTTCTTTGTAAATTGCGTCCCTTGATCGCTATAGGCCCAATCTGTGGATGGACAGACTCCAATAGTACATAGACATTTAATAGCATCTGCAACACTTGCCCCAGCATCCTGATTCACTGTTCCTTCAAGAGCCCGTGAGTTCCAATACTGAAAAAGTTCAGAGAATTCTGCTGGAAGCCCAGCAAGCTGTTCTTTTAAAGCGACAAATTGCAAAGCTCCTGTTGATGAAAAGGCTGTACAAGAGCCCAATTGACCTTGATCCCGAATGGGCCCAAAACCAGATCTTAAGTCAATGGATGCTGGCAAAGATGACGCTACAGGGGAGCTTTTAAGATATGCCACATCATACTTGCTATGAAGCCAGTTATGACTGGCCAGATGACCATCCCTTGAAAATTTTAGCTTATATGCTCTTTTGACGGGACCAGCAGCGCCTCCTGCGTGATCTGCATCCGTTGCAGCTGCCCCAAAAGATGAGGGGATACTTACTGATAACGCTAATAAAAGTAATGAAAATTTTAAATATCTTAACATGTTAATTCCTCCTGATTGTTAGACTTAATTTTTTTTATTATATATAAACCCTAACAAAGGATTTTTTTAAGCGCAATACTTAATCGTTATTGGTTGGAAAATTATTTAGAAAAGGGATTTTTTGATAAAACGCATCCATTTTATTAGATTAAGCATATGCACAATAAGATTACTTACAACTTTGATCCGGAAAAAAACAGAAAACTTATTGAAGTAAGACGAATTAGTTTTGAGAAAATTATCTCTGCATTAGATACTAGAGGGGCGCTTGATGTGCTCATGAATCCAAACTATGCACATCAAAAAATGTATGTAGTTGAGCTTCATGACTATATTTATTTGGCCCCTTTTGTAGAAGAAAGAAATTACATATTTCTTAAAAAAGCTTACCCAAGCAGAAAAGCAGAGAAAATCTACTTAATTGACTGAAAGGAAAGAACAAAATGACAAAAAGAAAGAACCCTGTATTTAATTTGGACGCGGAAGAAAAAATCTTGTCAGATTCTTTTGATCAAGGAGAATGGAAAAGTGTACAGAATTTGGAAGCGCAAAAAATTAAGGTCCAAGAAGCCGCAGCTAATTACTTACGAAAAGGCGCCAGAATTAACATTAGAATTTCTGCCGTAGATTTAAATCATCTAAAACAAAAAGCTGCTTATGAAGGCTTACCCTACCAAACTTTCATTGCAAGCATCTTACACAAAGTGGCTGCAGGCCATTAGTTTTGCTCTACCACAACACAGCGATCCTTATGGGCTAAGTCTTGATATACACAAGGCTGCTGAAACCCTGCGTCCTGCAAAATTTTAAGTACGTCATCCTTTTGGGTAGATCCTATCTCTAAAACCAAAATACCGTTTTGTGTTAAAAAATCAGGGGCCTGTGGAATGATGACTTCATAGGCTTCAAGACCCCGATCCCCCGACGTCAGGGCCCCAATAGGGTCATAATTCTTCACGATAAAATCCAGGTCCTTGTACTCGTCCCTCGCAATATAGGGGGGATTTGAAATGATCACATCAAAAGCGCTTGTAACACCCTTAAACCAAGACCCATGATGCAATATCAAACGGTCTGACACCTGATGGGCTTCAGCATTTTTTTCGGCTATTTTAAGGGCTCCCTCATTATAATCCACTGCAACACCTGAAGCTTGGGGATATTCTTTAAGCAGGCTAATCATCAAACACCCAGTTCCCGTTCCCAAATCCAAAATGCGTAAGGGAGCTTGTCGGTCTGATTTATGATCAAGCACTGCCTCAATCAGGGTTTCACTATCCTGCCGAGGATCTAAAGTATCTTTTGATAACTGAAACTTCAGACTCCAAAACTCCCGATATCCCAAAATACGGCTTAAGGGCGCGCCTTGACGGAACTCATTTGCTTTTAAGCGCAAAGATTCTGCCTGGGATTCGGGGATTTCAAAATTGGGATGGGCCATTAAAAATTCTTGGGTAAGCCCAAGATGATCTGCAATAAGGCGTTTTAAGTGCGGCCGATTCAGGTCTTTGTAATGGTGTAGAAATTCAGAAAGAGTCATTGGCCATGGTGGGCTAAAATTTGCCACACATGCGAGGGGGATTTTTTATATTCCTCAATAAAATTTATGGTGTTCAAATTTTCGTGGCACGTCACATACTGATCAAAAAATCTCTGCCCCTCTTCATAAGAAAGAACGGCCAAAAATTCCGTAATATTCCGAAAAACTTCAAAATGGTGCAAATCTATGGGCGTATCCCAATCACCGCCCCAATTTCTGAAACCATTTTGGTGAAAAAGGTTCACAATGGGTTCAACCATGCCCGGTTTAAAATTCAAACGGTTCATAAAGTGCCAACCTTCTGTGGGCCAAACCTCAACAACTGAACATTTTTTATCAGGATGTTTCTGCCCACTTTTTACAAAGGGGTTCTGAATAGGATTCACATCAATGGCCACCCCATAGGAATGGATCGACAGTTTAGACATTCCAGCAATCGAGCGGAAGTTAAAGGCTGATGTGTTATTTTCGTCCATGGACGTATCATCATCCCCATTCCACACATGAATGGGAACAATAGAATGAATTGGAAATCTTTTCTTAAACAGTTCTTGGAAGATTTTTTCAACGTAAGGTGCAACAACATCCAGAACCACCAGGGATCCTTTTTCCACCTGATTGTCAAAAGTGCAGTGGCTCACAAAAACTTCCCGCAAACGCTCTAAGGCAATGGGGCAGTTTTCTTTCCACACGCCGGTTTCCATCATGGCTTTTGTTATAGGGCCGCTTAGTTCTGCTACTTTAAAGTCACTCATTTTTTATTCCAAAGAGGCTAATTTCTCGGCTTGATCTTCTGCAATCAACGGTTCAATAATTTCGTCAAGAGCTTCCCCATTCATAACCTGATCAATCTTATACAAGGTCAAGTTAATGCGGTGATCTGTCACACGGCCTTGGGGAAAGTTATAAGTTCGAATCCGCTCTGATCGATCTCCTGTCCCGATTTGGCTTTTACGGTTGCTTGAGCGTTCTAATAACAGTTTTTCCCGCTCTTGCTCATAAAGGCGGGAACGCAAAATTTTTAAGGCTTTTGCCTTGTTCTTGTGTTGAGATTTTTCATCCTGCTGTTGCACAACAAGCCCTGTGGGCAAATGGGTAATCCGCACAGCACTGTCTGTAGTGTTAACTGATTGGCCACCGGGTCCGCTTGATCTGAACACATCAATCCGCAGATCTTTATCTTCAATCTTAATATCCACCTCTTCTGCCTCAGGTAGGACGGCAACGGTTGCTGCTGAGGTATGAACGCGCCCCTGGGTTTCTGTTTCAGGCACCCGCTGAACCCGGTGAACGCCTGATTCAAACTTTAATTTCGCGAATACATTGCGCCCAATAATGGATGCACTGGCTTCCTTAACGCCCCCTAGGTCCGTTTCGTTCAGAGTTAAAATCTCACACTTCCATCCTTGAACTTCAGCGTAGCGCTGGTACATGCGAAATAAAGCTGCCCCGAAAAGAGCTGCTTCATCCCCACCCGTACCGGCTCGAATTTCAATGATGGCGTTTTTTTCGTCTGCTTCATCTTTAGGGAGCAGCAACACTTGAATCTGCTTTTCAAAATTGGGAATTTTGTCCCTAAGCTGAAAAAGATCCTGCTCGATCAATTTTTTCATTTCAAGTTCTAAGGCTGGATCCTTTAACATTTCTTCCAGGTCTCGTTGTTCTTGTTGGGCTTGCAGATAGTCAACGCCCAATGCAGCAACGGGTTGAACTTCTGCTAATTCCTTAGAATACTTTACAAACTGTTCAGCAGGCAAAACGCCTTCAGACAACAGTTTTTCTAGGTTGTCTTTATGGGCTATGATTTTTTCTAACTTTAAACTTAAACTCATGACGCTTTAATAAAACTTTCTACATTTTCCAGGGGAACCGTTGTTTGATCCCCAGAATCCAGGTCTTTTACTGTAACCGTGTTTTGTTTTAGTTCATCATCCCCGAAAATGAAAGCCCATTTTGCATTTAATCTGTTAGCCCGTTTCATGCGGGATTTCAAAGATCCTTCCCAGGCCAGGTCTACAGCCATTTGTTTCGATCTCAAATCAAAAAGCATCTTGAAAGCTTGTTCTTGAGCCACATCCCCTAGGGGAATTAAACTGATAGGCCGCACCACTGCTATAGCTTGCTCTGCAAGCATAGCGAGTCGTTCGATGCCTGCCGCCCAACCGACTGAAGGTAGAGAAGGTCCCCCTAGTTTCTGAGACAGGCCGTTATATCGCCCCCCTGCCAAAACCGCATTTTGAGACCCTAAAAGCGTTGTCGTAAATTCAAAGGCCGTATGGCAATAGTAATCCAATCCCCGCACAAGTCGATCATTAAGATGATAGGGCACGTTGATTTTTTCAAGCCCTTCTTGCACCGCTTCAAAAAACTTTAAAGAATCTGAGGTCAGAAATTTTTTCATTTTAGGCGCTTCCCCCACAAACTCCTGGTCTTGAGGATCTTTAGAATCCAAAATTCTCAAAGGATTTTTCTGCAAGCGAATTTGACTTTCTAAAGAAAGTTCTTTTTCATGTTTTTGAAAATATTTGACCAAAGCTTCTCTGTAAAGATTCCGACTTTCTTCATCCCCCAGGGTATTTAATTCCAACTGTACAGATTGTTCTAAACCCAGAGTCTTCAGAATTTGCCACCCAAGCATAATGGTCTCTACATCCGCACAAGGGTTAGCGTCCCCAATAGTTTCAACACCAATTTGGTGGAATTGCCGGGTGCGGCCCTTTTGCGGGCGTTCATACCGAAACATAGGTCCACTGTAAAAGAACTTTAGCGGATTTCCCTGGTATAAATTGTTCGACAAAACTGCCCGCATAACGCCAGCCGTGCCCTCAGGACGCAAGGCTAATAAATCTCCATGGCGATCCATAAGCGTGAACATTTCTTTCGTCACAACGTCTGATGTTTCCCCCAAAGTATGCAAGAACACCCCTGCATATTCAAAGATAGGTGTGTCAATTTGTTGAAAACCATATAAACCCGCCGTACGGCAAGCAGCATCAATCACTGCTTTGTGTTCAGCAAATAAAGAAGGTAACAGGTCGTAAGTTCCGCGAAATGGTTGCATAATTTAATCCTGCCCTAGGATAGATGAAATCTAGCCAATGGAAAAGCAATTTTTTTGTACAAGAAACTTGGCCTTAACCCCAAAAATGTCTCATTTTTCTCTTCTTAAATGGCAAAAAGTCTCGTATAGTGAATAAAAGGAGTTCTTAATGGCTAAAATGTCTCTTTCAGAGTTACCAGAAATTTTGGTTTCAAGCTCGTCACTGACTAAGACCATATCGCGCTATGTAAAGGAAGGAAAGCTCAGAAAGCTCGCCTCTCGTCTTTATACTAAAAATTTGAAAGATTCTCCAGAGATCATCATCAAACGAAACCTCTGGATCATTGTAGGTGCTTATTTCCCAGGCGCCCTAATTGCCGATCGCACGGCTCTTGAAAACAAACCAACCGTTGAGGGGCAAGTGTTTCTGGTGGCCCTGCAGAACAATGAAATCAAGCTGCCTGGAATCGTTTTATGTTCTCGCAAAGGACCGGCTGCCCTACCAAGCGATCGACCTTTTATAGGGGGATTGTTTTTATCTTCATCCGCTCGAGCATTTTTAGAAAATGTAAAACCTTCAAGAGCACGTCAACAGGCTATTCCCCGGACTCTTTCTAAAAAAGAACTAGAAGAAAAACTAGAAGAGTTATTAAGAACTCGCGGAATAGAAGCTTTAAATAGTTTGCGAGAGGAAGCCCTGAAAATATCGAAAACTCTTGAATTAGAAAAAGAATACAAAATTTTGGATGGGCTTATTGGAACGCTTCTTGGAACAAAATCTGAAAATCTAAAAAGTTTATCGGGTCTATCTCGGCAAGCTGGCTTTGCTTATGACCCCAGGCGATTGCATCTTTTTTCTCATCTCAGAGCTTCTCTTGCAACAATTGCTCCTATTTCTCGACTTTCCCCTCATTTATCATCAGAAGAGCTGGTGAACTTAAGTTTTTTTGAAGCCTACTTTTCTAATTTTATAGAGGGAACTGAGTTTGAGGTGAATGAGGCTGTTGACATTATTTTTAAGGGCAAAATACCTTTAGGGCGCCCCGCAGATGCTCATGATATCTTGGGAACTTTTAAAATTGTTTCGAATACAGCGGACATGAGCCATATTCCGCACCATTTTGAGGATTTAGTAGATATTCTTAAAATACGGCATGCTCTTATTATGGAGGGACGCCCTGATAAGATTCCCGGAAAGTTTAAAGAAATTTCCAATAGGGCGGGCAGCACAACATTTGTAGCTCCTGACCTTGTGTTAGGGACCTTAAAGAAAGGGTTTGAGATTTATCAGTCTTTGGACTGTCCTCTTCATAGGGCTATTTTTATGATGTTTTTGATTTCAGAAGTTCATCCCTTTACAGATGGCAATGGACGTCTTGCAAGAGTAATGATGAACGCGGAACTTATTAGCAAATCTGAACAGCGTATTATTATTCCAACGGTTTATAGAAATAATTATCTCAGCGCTTTGAGGGCTCTTTCCTTAAATGAAATAGCAGAGCCTATTATTCGTGTTTTAGATTTTGCCCAAAAATATACGTTAAGTCTTAATTATAAAAATTTTGATAACCTTAAATTGCTTTTAGAAAAAACTCATGCATTTTTAGATCCCAATGAAGCTGAAGCAAGTGGGATAAGGTTAGTATTGTCTGCTGGGAATATAAGCTTAGAAACAAATCGTTAATCTCTGGAAATAGCATTACAGACTATGCTATAAAAAATCATGGCTTCCAAAGAAAGACTTTATCTGATTGACGGTTCTGGGTTTATTTTCAGGGCTTACTATGCCTTGCCGCCATTGAACCGACCAGATGGCACGCCTGTTGGCGCTGTGCTTGGTTTTTGTAACATGATGGTAAAGCTTCTGAACGAAATGAATGCCCAGCATATTGCTATCGTGTTTGATGCTGCACGCAAGACTTTTCGGAATGATATTTACCCAGCCTATAAGGCCAATCGTTCGGAAACCCCCGAAGATTTAATCCCCCAATTTAAAATCATTCGACACGCCTGCCAGGCCTTTGGAGTCCCTTTTCTTGAAGAACAAGGGTTCGAAGCGGATGACGTTATTGCCACCTATATGGACAAGGCCCTGGCCAACCACATGGAGGTCACTATTGTGTCGTCTGACAAAGACTTGATGCAGCTGATCCAGAAAGATGTGAAACTATTTGACCCCTTGAAAAGTATTTTTATTGATGGGGAAAAGGTGCAGGAAAAATTTGGGGTGCCTCCCGAGCAAGTCATTGATGTACAGGCTCTTGCGGGGGATACTTCAGACAACATTCCCGGGGTTCCAGGCATTGGTGTCAAAACAGCGGCCCAGCTGATTCAAGAATTCAAAACTCTGGAGAACCTTTTAAAAAATACAGATAAAATCCCCCAAGTTAAAAGACGCGAACTTTTAGAAACCCACGCAGACCTGGCCCGTATTTCAAAAAAATTAGTGACTCTGAACCACCATGCTCCTTTGGCAAAACCCTTGGGTGATCTTAAGCCCCATCTGGATCAAGAAACGCTCAGAACTTTCCTTCAGGAGCAGGGCTTTAAAACTTTGGAAAATAGGCTATTTGGAAAAAGCCATGCGCCTACTCCACACGCAGAATCTCACACAAAAAAGTATACAACGATTACAACTCTAGATGATCTTAAAGGATGGGTTAAAAAACTCTCTGCCCTCCCTATTATTGGTTTTGATACAGAGACGGATGACCTGAATGCTATGCGGGCTCAGCTTGTTGGCATGTCCTTTGCCGCAAAGGCGGGAGAGGCTTGTTACATCCCCCTACAGTCCATTAAGGACCCGGGAATGTTGTTTGATTTTTCATCCTCAAAAGGGTTAGACGTGAAAGATGTTTTGACCCTGGTAAAACCTTTGCTTGAAAACCCCACCATCCAAAAAGTAGGACACAATATAAAGTATGATAAACTAGTTTTGAAAAAGTATGCCCTTGAGGTCAAAGGATACCAAGATAGTATGCTGCTGTCTTATTTGTTGAATGATGGGCGACAGGGTTTAGATCTATTGGTGGAAGAACATTTTCATCATAAAATGACCACTTTTAAAGAATTAACAGGCTCTGGCAAAACGGCCATCAAATTTAATGAGGTTCCTTTGGATAAAGCCACAGTTTATGCGGCCGAGGATGCAGATTATACCTTGCGCCTATATCACTTGTTTTATCCCCAGTTGTCTTCTTCCCTGAAAAAGCTTTATGAAGAGATAGACCTGCCTTTGGTGGATACCTTGATCCACATGGAAGAAGCAGGCATTAAAATTGATGAACATCAGCTGCAATCTCTAGCCCACATGTTTGATAAAAAGCTGCATCAGCTGGAAAAAGAGATTTTCAAAATGGCGGGTACGGAATTTAATGTGGGGTCTCCTAAACAGCTGGGCGAAATCTTATTTGATAAGCTAAAATTAGGACAGGGAAAGAAATCAAAAACTGGGGCCTATGTGACCGATTCAGATACACTGGAAGACCTTTCTGGCGACCATCCTCTTCCCGAAAAAGTTTTGGAATGGCGACAGATTTCTAAACTAAAAAGCACTTATACGGAAACCTTGATCCGCCAGATTAACCCTAAAACGCACCGTATTCATACGTCTTATGGTATGGCGATTACCTCAACGGGGCGTTTGTCGTCCTCAGACCCAAATCTACAGAATATTCCCATACGATCAGAAGAAGGGCAAAAAATTCGACACTGTTTCGTGGCTGACAAAGGAAATAAACTTGTGTCCTTTGACTATTCGCAAATTGAACTCAGATTGCTGGCCCATTTCGCACATATCCCGTCTCTAGAGCAAGCTTTTAAAGAGGGTGTGGATATTCACGCCCTAACGGCCAGTCAGGTCTTTAACGTTCCCCTTAAAGACATTACGCCTGAGATCCGGAGCAAGGCAAAAGCCATCAACTTTGGTATCATTTATGGTATCAGCGCCTTTGGTTTGGCAAAACAACTGAAAATTGGCCGGGATCAAGCCAGTCAATATATTAAAATGTATCATGCCCAATACCCAGGTATTACAGAGTTTATGAAAAAGACCATCGATTTTGCGAAAGAGCATAACTACGTGGAAACCCTGTGGGGCCGTCATTGTTACGTGCCTAATATATCGTCAAAAAATGGATCTCTTAGGTCCTTTGCAGAACGACAAGCCATCAATGCGCCCCTGCAAGGGACTAATGCAGATTTGATCAAAAAAGCCATGATCCAAATTGATGAATGGCTTCGGGAAAAGAAACTGAAAACAAAAATGCTGCTGCAAGTTCATGACGAATTGATTTTTGAGGCCCCGGAATCTGAAGTAGATAAAATCCTGAAACCTATTGAATCTATCATGACTGGTGTTTGTAAACTCAAAGTTCCCCTTGTTGTGGGGATTGGCATTGGCGACAACTGGCAAGATACACATAAAAGTTGACAATTGAAATCTGAGAGCCTCTAATAAAAAGAAACGGGGGGACTTTATCATGAAAAATCTTTTTATCTTTCTTATTGCATTAGGCATTTGCAATGTGGGCTGGGCTGCAAAATCAAAAGCTATTTGCAAAATTGAAAAAACCTTCGGGTTATGCAAGAAAGCTTCTGTGTTTGAAAGATTAGACAAAGGAGGCTGTGTGAAGGCTGCTTCAAAATGCCGCGTGACTTTTTGTAAAGCAAACTGCTTTCATTCAAAACCTGAAAAAGAAAAATTGATAAAGCTATGTGCAACTGCCTGTAATCCTTCACAAAAAGATATGGGGCCTGCTTTTGGGGGCTTATTAGAAAGAGATGAGCGAAATGCCTATTGGGGATTCTACGGCACAAAAAGAAGTAAAAGAGAACAAGCTATTACAGATGAACGGAATAAAGAAGATTCCAGAATTCCCCAATGTGAAGATGAGTGCGACTATGACGCCGAAAACCCAAAGTGTGAGAGAGCCTCTACCAAAAAAGGAGCGCCGTGGGATGAGTGTCTAAAAAAGTGTGCCTTCATTCCGGATATTCGAAAACATGCTGAAAATTGCATGGCACGTGCGGCCAGAATGACGGATGATGTGGGTTAAAACAATCCAATCTGATTTTTATCTTGCTCTAATTCTATAAACTATT
Source organism: Alphaproteobacteria bacterium (assembly GCA_037146715.1). NCBI lineage: Bacteria > Pseudomonadati > Pseudomonadota > Alphaproteobacteria > Alphaproteobacteria bacterium. The sequence goes on along the minus strand of JBAWWO010000014.1, from coordinate 3,402 downwards.
AAGATGCGCAGAGTTGTAGATTGTAGTGGATTGAATTGAAATTTTTAGACCAAGTTAAAATTTACCTGAAAAGTGGTGATGGCGGGAACGGATGTATCAGTTTCCGACGGGAGAAGTTCATCGAATTTGGGGGCCCCAACGGGGGGAATGGCGGTCGTGGTGGAGATGTCATTTTCACAGCTGTAGACAACCTGAACACCTTGATTGACTTTCGCTATCAACAGCATTTCCGGGCCGAGAGAGGCCACGACGGCATGGGCAAGAATCGCACAGGCAAAGATGGCGAGGATATGATCATTAAAGTCCCCGCCGGTACCCAAATTATGGCAGAAGACAAGGAAACTGTTTTGGCTGACTTAGAAAAAGCCGGCGATGTGTTTAAGATTGTCAAGGGCGGTAACGGAGGTTTTGGGAATGCGCACTTTAAGTCATCAGTCAACCAGGCCCCCAGACGCGCTAATCCGGGGCTTGAGGGTCCTGAAATCTGGGTATGGCTGCAACTGAAGCTGATCGCTGATGTGGGGCTTTTAGGGCTTCCTAATGCGGGAAAATCAACGTTCCTGGATACTATATCCCGGGCGCGGCCTAAGATTGCCAATTATCCCTTTACAACTTTGCATCCTCAGCTGGGCGTTGTTTTCTTAGACGATTATGAATTCATCGTGGCAGATTTGCCCGGTTTGATTGAGGGCGCCCACATGGGGGCTGGCCTTGGGACCCGATTTTTAAACCATGTAGAACGCTGTGCCGTTTTGCTGCATTTGATTGATGCGTCCCAAGAAGATGTGGTAAAAGCGTACACAACAATTCAAACGGAATTGAAGGAATATGGGCATAACCTGGCTGAAAAGCCTCAGGTTCTGGTTTTGAATAAGGCTGATCTTTTGACGGATGAAGAGCTTGAAGCCCAAAAGGAAAAGTTAAGGCCCTATACGAGCGGACCTATTTACCACATGTCAGCGGCCCTGAATGAGGGCTTGAAACCGGTTTTATATGAATTGTTACAGTATGTTCAACACCAGAAAAAGGAAAGGGATTCGAAATGACATATGTTGGCGGCCTTGCAAAGGAAAAACTAAAATCTTTGATTCAACGCATTGAAAGATTAGAAGAAGAAAAAGCCCAAACGGCAGAACATATCAAGGAAGTTTATGCGGAAGCCCGTCACGAGGGTTTTGACGTGATCATCATGCGCAAGGTTATTCGCTTGTCTAAGATGGATCACCAAAAGCGCCAAGAACAAGAAGAACTTATTGATCTTTATATGGATGCCCTTGGTTTGGTCGCGGCCCCTGCCAGCGCCAATGTTAACGAGCGGAAAGAATTAGAACCCATAAGCGAATTTAATTAGTAAGGTATAGGCCTCGGGTCAAGCCCAAAGAAGGCAAAAGGTTTACCCGATCTTCAGGCCCTTATCATTGGCCGTGATTTTGATGGTGGAGCCCTCATGAATTTTGCCCTCTAAAATCATCAGGGCCAGGGGGTTTTGAACGTACTGCTGAATGGTTCGTTTTAAAGGTCGGGCCCCATAGACCGGGTCATAGCCGTGGTTAGCCAGCCAGTCTTCCGCTTTTTTATCCAGGTCTAAAGTAATTTTTTTATCCCGCAATATCTTTTCCAAATGGGCCAGTTGAATCTTTACAATAGCCCCCATGTCTTGGCGCCCCAGGCGACTGAACAGCAAAATCTCATCCAAACGATTTAAAAATTCGGGGCGGAAAGCACTCTTCACAACGTCCATCACTTGGTTGCGGACTTTTTCTGGGGTTTCTCCATCGGGCAGATCAGCCAGGAAATCACTTCCCAGATTTGACGTTAAAATAATCAGCGTATTTTTGAAGTCAATCGTGCGCCCTTGACTATCTGTCAAGCGACCATCATCTAAGACTTGCAGCAGCACGTTAAACACATCTGGGTGGGCCTTTTCAACCTCATCAAACAAAATGACCTGATAGGGGCGTCGGCGGACGGCTTCGGTGAGGGCGCCACCTTCTTCGTACCCCACATAGCCGGGAGGAGCCCCCAACAGCCGGGAAACCGCATGTTTTTCCATATATTCCGACATATCAATGCGCAAAAGAGCATTTTCGTCATTGAATAAAAAGAAGGCCAAAGCCTTGGCCAATTCTGTTTTTCCAACGCCTGTAGGGCCAAGGAATAAAAAGGATCCCATAGGTCTGTTGGGGTCTTGCAGCCCTGCCCGAGACCTGCGCACTGCATTACTGACAGCAATCACAGCTTCCTTTTGGCCAATCACGCGGCCATGAAGGGTTTTTTCCATATTCACAAGCTTTTCTTTTTCCCCTTCGAGCATTTTATCAACGGGAATGCCTGTCCAGCGAGACACAACGGCCGCAATATCTTGCCGGGTAACTTCTTCCCGCAACAGGGGATGAGATTCCTGAGTCTGGGCTTTTTCCAGTTCTTTTTCCAAATTGGGGATGGTGGCGTATTTGAGTTCACCAGCCTTGCTGTAATTCCCCTGACGTTCCGCGTGCAAAAGATCTGTGCGGGCTTGCTCTAACTTTTCTTTCAGCTCTTGGGATTTGGCGAGTTTTTTCTTTTCCGCATGCCAGTGACTGGCCATGGCAGTTGCTTTTTCTTCCAAGTCTTTCAGATCATCTTCCAGCTTGATAAGACGGTCTTTTGAGGCAGAATCTTGCTCTTTCCTAAGGGCTTCCCGCTCAATTTTTAATTGCATAATCTTTCGGTCTAGTTCGTCCAATTCTTCGGGTTTTGAGTCTGCTTCCATCCGCAGGCGGCTGGCGGCTTCATCAATCAAGTCAATGGCTTTATCGGGCAAGAATCGGTCAGCAATATAGCGATCTGACAAGGTTGCGGCGGCAACAATCGCGGAATCTGTGATGCGCACTCCGTGATGGAGTTCATATTTTTCTTTAAGTCCCCGCAGAATAGAGATGGTTTCTTCTACTTTGGGTTCTGAGACGAATACGGGCTGAAAACGGCGGGCCAAGGCCGCATCTTTTTCGATATACTGGCGGTATTCATCCAGAGTGGTGGCACCAACGCAGTGGAGTTCCCCTCGGGCTAAGGCAGGTTTTAGCATGTTTGAGGCATCCATGGCGCCATCAGTCTTTCCAGCCCCTACCAGGGTGTGAAGTTCGTCAATGAATAGGATGATAGATCCTGCAGCGCTGGAAATTTCAGAAAGCACAGATTTTAGCCGTTCTTCAAATTCCCCCCGATATTTAGCGCCTGCAATCAAAGATCCCAGGTCCAGGGACATAAGCTTTTTGTCGCGCAAACTTTCTGGCACGTCTCCGTTGATAATGCGCAGGGCAAGCCCTTCAACAATGGCAGTTTTCCCCACCCCCGGTTCCCCAATCAACACGGGGTTGTTTTTGGTGCGGCGGGCCAGAACTTGGATGGTGCGGCGAATTT
>JBAWWO010000013.1 GCA_037146715.1 Alphaproteobacteria bacterium | reverse complement strand
AACGGCAACTTAAGACACTTGCGGCTATATCTGACAGACCAATCCGTTGGGGTTTGCTCAGTCCAGTATCTCGATCTTCTAGGTCATCCGCTATTATTTCGGCAACATGCCACACACCACCACTTTTTTTTCTCATTAGATCCTCCTTTTTTTGAAGCCATCCTATCATTTTTTTATCTTTTTTCAAATATGTCAGGTGTTAAGGAAGATTCTTGACAAATGGTGCGAAGAAATTGACTATAAGATATAAGGCAGGCAATCCATCTAATAGGTGAACTTGCTCATAAAAACGTATGGCGGGGTTGTGAAAAAAATTCTTTTTCTATTGTTGGTTTTCTTTTTAGTTCCTTGGTATGCCTATGGACTCAGAGTGACTGCGCTTGCCATTAACAATGATACCCCTGACAAACCCTTTGTGACCATTCATTTGGATAGCCCTCAAGACTTGAAAGTTGAAAACATAGATTCTGAAACTTTTGTGGTACATTTCCCCGTTCAAACCCAATGGAGCCAAAAAAAATCGGATATTTTCGGAGGTCTTATCAAAAGTTTCACCTATGTTCCCTATGGGGATGGAACAGGCGATTTGGTTTTTAAAGTAAGCGACACCTTAAAACTAGATCAATTCGGCCTTTTGAAGAACCAAAACTTCGGTATCTCTTTTCAGAGAGCGCTGCAACCTGAAAAAGTGATCTTTGAGAACCCATTGGTCATCAATAATATTCGTGTAGGGCAAAAAGGCGGGAACACCCGGGTAGTTCTTGATATGAATCGGGTCGTTGATTTTGTATTAAAAGAAAACCCTACAGGCACAAAAATTATTTTAATTCCCAATGAGAAACCCCAATGGAAGCCTAAAATGTCAATTGACCAACCGGTAGGGCGATTCAAAAAGTATACGGTTTATGACAATGGCAATGAAACATCCATTGAGTTATCTGTGGTTACGGACACAAAAGTGTTGCAAATCTTTTTGGTAGATCAAAAAACCCCTAATCCTAAGCTGGTTTTGGATTTGGGTTCCGACCCTGGCATTCAAATTTTAGATACTCAAACCATTAATAAAGATGCTATTCACGAGAAAGAAGGCATCTTTACGGAAGATTTAACAGCAGCCAAAGAGGCGGCAGAAGGCCAAAAAGGGTTGGTCAAAAAAATGGATATCATTAGCCAAGGAGATGATACTATTTTGCGATTAGAATCAGACAGCAAGAAAGAATACAAGGTTGTAGAAAACACCTACTTGAATCAAGTTGTGATCCACTTGCCGAAAACAGATTGGAAAGATGTGATGGTCCCTAAAAAAAAGGGAGGATTGATTCAAGACTATACCGTTGATCAAAGTGATCCTGTAGAAACTAAGCTGGTGTTGTCGGTTCAAAAAGGCACCAGTGTTATTGGTAAAAAAGTGTTTAGCAGCGAAGGAACCACCCCTCGATTCATTATCTATTTAAATCAAAATGCCACTAAAACACCTGAATGGCTTGTGGAAGAAACAACTGAAAAAACGTCCTATAGGGATCGTGATTTAGAAGCTATTGAAAGCACCAGATTAACTCATCGGGGCGGCATTAGCCCATACATGAGTGTGGGAGAGGGCTTTTATGTGGGCGTTCAGCTTGACCAACTAGCAACACAAACCTCATCCCACAGCACAATGAATGGCACCACAAGTACGCGACAACTGTCTGGCGATAATTTTGGCGGTGGGGGGCACGCCTATTTGGGGTATGGGTTGGTTCAGGGGCGTTTCTATGAGGGCTTGGAATTACGAGCTGGGGGTTATGGGGTAGAAGAAAAAACCTCTTACACAACAACAGCTGGTAATATTTATAACAGCACCTCAGCCATTAATTTTTCTTGGGATGCAAGCCTAAGGCTGGGGGGATATATTTCCCCCACAACATTGCTGTATGGACGCATAGGAGCCGCCGCCACGAACTTTTCCTACGATGAGCAAAGCACAACAGGGGGGGCATTCATATTCCCTGGAATTTATAGCGCAAACAGTCGAACAGGGTTTGTCTTTGGGGTTGGCGTCGAATCTGCCCTGACAGATCAGTTGTCTTTGCGATTGGAAGGCACCCAAATCAACTATCAACCGTTCCAGTACAATTCGTCGACAGGCCTTATCAAAAAAGATCGCAATATCCTAAACCAGGTTAGTTTGGGCGTAAGCTATAAACCCAGTCCCATGGCGGGACCTTCCTTGGAATCAGAGTTCGAAGACAGCATTCAAACAGGTTTTTACTTCGGGTTTGATACTGGTATTGGCAATATGATGAACGTACGAGAGTTAGATGGTAAAGGGTCCATCAAATACAAAGGCCAGTCAGGCAGCACAGAACCCCTATGGGGCATCTTTACGGGGTATAGTTATAATATAGGGCGCTTCTTCTTGTCAGGGGAATTCCAAGGAAATCTGAATTCAATCCAGATACAAGAAACATTCGTTTCAACAGGGCCGGTCACCACTGAAACCTATAGCAACAAACTTAAGAATGTGTGGGCCCTTACAGCACGTCCCGGATACATCTTTAACCATGGAACCATGGGGTATGGGCGACTGGGCCTGATGGGAGGATCTTTGGTTCATAAGGCAAGCTTTTCTTCTTCTACTTCTCGCCAATTTACATCGGGTCCCAACAGCACAACCTATGTTTGGGGCGTACGGGCCGGTGGTGGTTTAGAAGTCTTCATGAACCCAAATGTAAGCTTGCGGGCTGATTATACAATCGACTATGTACCTCACCTGGTCTTTAAAGATCCTACTGTTGGTGGGGTCGAAGAAAAAGTCAGCATTATCAATAATCAGTTCAAAATTGGTCTTGCCTATACTTTGGACTAGAGTATTTCTTCTTTATTTTCTCCTTGATTGGTAGGTATAAAATGGTACTATGCCGACTCCTTAATTTGTAAAAAATATGTTATCAAATTAAAGGAGTTCAAGCAAAACCAGGGTTTAGGGCTTCGACAGGTATAAAAGTACCTTAGAAACCTGAGAACTCGAAGTTTTGCGAAGCAATCATTAATTTTAGGGAAGAAGATGACCTTTGATCAATTAAAAACCTTTTATATTGTAGCTAAATCCGGCAGTTTTACCAATGCTGCATCTGAACTGAATATGGATCAGTCTAATGTCAGTCGCAAAATTATTGCCATGGAAATACGGCTCAAAGCAAAACTTTTTGTACGCAAATCAAGGGGATTGATTCTAACGCCTGAAGGACAAATTCTGCTTGAAGAAGCGAAAGATATTCTGGAACGTATGGAGGGTATGAAAAACCTGCTAACCAACGTTAACAAAGAAGCCTCGGGTCATTTAAATATTTATACTTACGTGGGTTTTTATGATTTTTTCGTAAGGCCTTATCTGGATCAATTCCGGGAAGCATTCCCGGATATTACCTTGAAAATTTGCAAAAATGATTTAGACATAATCAATTTTGATTCCAGTGAAATGACAATTGCGATCACCCCTTACCTCAACCGAGAAGAAGATATTATTCAGGAATCTATTATGCGAACCCATATAAAACTTTATGCGAGCCCTGAATATCTAGAAAAATTTGGCACCCCTAAAAATCCAGAGGACTTAAATCATCACAAATTGATTGCCTATGGGCCCAAAAATTCTGTGTTTTCTACCATGAATTGGCATCTGACTTTGGGGGCATCCAGTGGTAAGCCCCGCAAACCAGTAGTTGAGGTCAATTGCCCAGAAACTCGTGTATTGCTAGCAGAACGGGGCGGTGGAATTGCAAGTATTCCCGTTGAATTTATAGATTTGACCAAAAAGAATTTAGTTCAAGTTTTGCCCCAAGAAGAAGGCACGGTCATAGACTTTTTTTGCAGCTACCCCACCATTCATAAACGCGCCGTCCCTGTCATAAGATTTTTAGGGTTCTTAAGGGCCATTTTTGCAAAATAAGACAACTCTTGAGGAAATTTAATTACTATTTAATTGCTAATTTTCGACTAAATCGTCTAACCAGAAGTTCCCTGACCTAAACACTCAGTAGGTTTCTGAAGAGTATCCATGACGATTAATTTCGTCCTTTTTTCTTTAAGTTTTGCAAGGCAAGCTAACCCCTTAGGACCTAAACAGTTCCACTGAATTCTTAATTCTTCTAAGGGGCTATTGCTCTCTAGAAAAGCTTTCGCCAAGGCACAGGCGCCCGCGTCTTGAATATGGTTGCCATCTAGATCTAGCTTTTTTAGAGTATGGTTTGTTGCAAAAGCAGCCGCAAGGCCCATGGCTCCCTCATCTCCAATAGCATTGTCTGATAGATCTAGATCTTCAAGACCTTTATTCATACCCAAAAATTTCCCCAGAGTTTTTGCGCCCTCATCTCTTATTTTGCAGCTTCTCATTTCTAATGTTTGCAGACTATGATTGCTTTTTAAGCATTCCGCTACTCCAAACGCCCCAAGATTTCCGAAACGATTTTTAGACAGATTCAAAAAAGTGAGCGTTTTATTAGTCTTTAGAAAATCTGCCAGTGAAAAAATGCCTATATAGGTGAAGCTGTTGCCTTGTAAATCAAGATACTGCAAAGCACTATCAAGTTGGGCCCTAAAAAGCTTTTTCATCCCCTGATCAGAAATCTTATTAAAACCCAAATGGAGCTCACGCAATCTGTGAAGAGGAGTTGATATATTCCATGAAATTTTTTCCCCTGTTATGCCATTATCCCTTAAATTTAGACATGTTATTTCAGGGTGTTTTTCTAAAATGCTCTCAATAGATTTAAGTCCGACTTCAGTAATATGACTCGCCCCAAAATCAATAGCATTGAAAGGTATTCTCTCAAACCGGGCTAAAACATTAGACAAAGTTTGGGCGCCTCTATCTCCTAAAAAAAGAGCATTATCTTGCTCAAATCTCAATATTTTCCTTACAGGCACTGCAACCCCTTGGGACAAAGGTGCTTGGGGAAGTCTTGCAAAAAGGCGCGTTAATCCCAAGTCGTCCACCCAAGGAGCCCCCATTCCATCCATTGGTTTTAGACAAAAGCCACACAATAAACAGAAGATTTGAATTCTTAATTTCATGAAACTTCTCCCTAGTTTTTTTAAGATTTATAGAAGATTCTGTAGAACGTCAATGGACGATTCTATCAACCACATTGCTTTTTTTGATCAGGATCTCTATAACTGAGGAATGAATTTTAAAGATACCGTTCTACTGCCCAAGACAGACTTTTCTATGAAGGCTAACTTGCCTGAATTGGAACGAAAGCTGCTGTCCCATTGGAAGGGTCAAAACTTATATCAAAAAATATCAGACAAAACAAAAGGTCGCCCCCTATTTGTTTTGCATGATGGCCCCCCCTATGCCAATGGTCATTTGCATATGGGCCATGCTCTAAACAAAATTCTAAAAGATATAACAATGAAGTACCAACGGTTATGGGGGAAAGATTGCCCCTTTGTGCCCGGTTGGGATTGCCATGGACTACCTATTGAGTGGAAGATAGAAGAAGCCTACAAAGCCAAGAATTTGAACAAGGATCAAGTAGAGCCTCTGCAGTTCCGCAAGGAATGTCGCGAATTTGCCCAAAAATGGGTAGATATTCAAAAAGATGAAGCCCAATTGTTAGGGGCCTTTGGAGATTGGAACAATCCCTATCTGACCATGCATTATAGATCTGAAGGCCAAATTGTGGCTGAACTCCACAAAATTCTGATGAATGGTAGCCTGTATAAGGGATTAAAACCTGTTCAATGGTCTGTGGTGGAAAAAACCGCCCTGGCTGAAGCTGAAGTGGAATACCACGATAAAGTATCGCCCTCCATCTATGTACGTTTTCCCTTACCTGAACCGCTTCAGGGAATCGATAATGTTTCAGCGGTTATTTGGACCACAACCCCCTGGACTATTCCCGCAAACCGGGCTCTTTCCTATGGGGAAGACATTACCTATGTGATTGCCCAAGAAGATGGAAACCATCCCTTTCTTATTGCAGAAAATCGCTTGAATGCCTTTGCTGCTGAAACGGGGCTCAAAGATGTGCGCATTTTAAAGAACGTATCAGGAAAAGACTTGGCTGGCCTTAAAGCCTGGCACCCCCTGCATAAGGTTGGCTATGATTTTCAGGTGCCCTTTTTGGCGGGCAGCCATGTGACAACAGATCAAGGAACAGGGCTTGTTCACACAGCCCCCAGCCATGGATTGGATGACTTTGAAGTGGGCAGACAATACGGTTTGGAAGTTCCCAATTATGTAGGCAATGACGGGGTATACCATGCCCACACACCTCTGTTTGCAGGCATTCATATTTTTAAGGGCAACAGTGTCGTCATCCAGGCCTTAAAGGAACAAGATGCCCTGGCCTTTGAAACAACCCTCACCCACAGCTATCCGCATTCTTGGCGGTCCAAGGCCCCCTTGATTTATCGGGCAACTCCCCAGTGGTTTGTGTCTATGGATCAGACCGGCTTGCGGCAAAAGGCCTTGGACGAAATTGAGAAAGTTAAGTGGTTTCCGCCCCAAAGCAAAAACCGTCTGAAGGCCATGGTAAAAGACCGGCCCGATTGGTGTTTGTCGCGCCAACGAAGCTGGGGTGTTCCTATTGCCATCTTCGTATCCAAAGCGACAGGAGAACCCTTAAAAGATCCTAAAGTGAATGACCGAATTGTGCAGTTGTTTCAAGAACACGGGACCGACATTTGGTATGCCTGGAACAATGAAAAATTTTTGGGACCTGACTATAATCCCAATGACTATGAAAAGACCTTAGATATTCTAGATGTGTGGTTTGAAAGTGGGGCCAGTTATGCCTTCGTTTTGGAACAGCGCCCAGAACTGACATTCCCTGCTGATCTTTATCTAGAAGGGTCTGACCAACATCGTGGCTGGTTCCAGTCTTCTTTATTGGTATCTTGTGCAACCCGGAACAAAGCCCCCTATAAGGCTGTTATGACCCATGGATTTGTGGTGAATGACCAAGGTCACAAACTCTCAAAGTCTTCTGGAAACGCCCTAACGGTGGAAGAAATTTTAGAAAAGCATGGGGCCGATATTTTAAGGCTTTTGGTTGCAGGAACTGATACATCAGAAGACCTAAGACTCAGCACAGATAGCCTAAAACGCCAGGAAGAAATTTACCGAAAAGTCCGCAATACATTCAGATATCTACTAGGAAATTTACAAGACTTCCAAGCTAAGGATTGCGTATCTTATGACAAATTGCCTGACCTTGAAAAGTGGGTTTTGGGCCGTCTTTTTATCCTGCAGACTCAAATTGTAGAGGGGCTGAATACCTATAACTACCACATCCTTTTTGGAAACCTTTATAATTTTTGTGTGAATGATCTTTCCGCCTTTTATTTTGATATTCGGAAAGATTCTCTCTATTGCGACAGTCGGTCTAGCCCTAAATATCAAGCGGTTTTGACAGTTTTGCATCATGTATTTCAGTATCTATGTTTGTGGCTGTCACCGATTATTTCCTTCACAGCGGAAGAAGCCTGGCAAACCCGTTCCCCTGATGAGTCTATCTTCCTACAAGACATGCCCTCCCTTCCCCATGAATGGCACAATGCAGCCTTGGCTGAACGTTGGGACGTGGTACGCAATGTTAGACGAGTAGTGACAGGAGCCATTGAATTAGAGCGCTCTCAAGGACATATTAAATCTAGTTTAGAAGCTCAAGTACTCTTGTTCGTGGAAGAGTCCTCCGTTTTTGATGTTCTCAAAAGTTTTGCCTTGGAAGAGCTAATGATTACCTCAAAATTAGTTTTGATTCATGAGAAAAGCGAGGACGGATTCACCCTAACAGATGGACCCGCTGTTCGCGTGAAAGTGTCTGATGCTTTTGGTCACAAATGTGAACGCTGCTGGCGTATTTTAGAAGAGGTGGGAACGATTCCAGAAACCCCGACTCTGTGCCACAGATGTGCTGATGTTGTTAAGAATGGTTAAAAAACTAAGTCCTTTTATCATTTTATTTATTCTGATTCTTGATCAACTTTCTAAGTTTTTAGTCTTGAAACATTGGCAAATGTTCCCCCTTTCCCTGGCCCCCTTTTTTGATTTGGTACTGGTGTGGAATCGGGGTCTTAGTTTTGGCATTCTGAACACCCTGTCGTATCCCTGGATTTCCTATGTTCTGGGAACTTTTGTATTGGGGGTTCTTGGGTATGTTGGGCTTCTGCTGGTCCGTGAAAAGAAAGAGTCTCTCGTTCTAGCCTATAGCTTTATCATAGGGGGTGGCCTGGGGAATCTGATTGACCGAGTCATCCACGGGGCCGTTGTCGATTTTCTAGATTTTTATATTATGACCTACCACTGGCCAGCTTTTAATGTGGCCGATAGTTTTGTGGTGGTGGGTGTTGCCTTGTACACCTGGGTTCATTTCTGCCACTCAAGTACGAAATATAACTGAATTCAGGATCCTTGCGAGAAAGCCATAGGCTGACGAAACAATCCAGCTTTTTTTCTACTCCAATTTCTTTCCTTGGGCTCTTTTTTTTTGCTTTCCTCGATCCCCATTTTTTTTGCTTTCCTCGGGCTTGACCCGAGGACCCACGCCTTACTTCCTGGTCTGCGCCCTGAAAAGCTCTATTTTGAGGTATTTTCTACACTCCCGTCATCCCGAGGAGGTCGCAAGACCAACGTGGGGATCCAGCTTTCTTTTTTAACTTTTTCAAAAACATCTCTCTAAAAAACCTGGATTTTTGCGTCGAGTACGAGTGAAATAAAGGGCAGGGATTCCGACGTGTACATTTGGGTACATGAGGAATCCAAGCACCTGCAATTTCACGAAGGTGTCGGCCAAAAAGATGGTTTTTTATATTTGATGAGGTCTCGACGCCACAAGGCCCCCATCGACTCATTAAGAATTTGGGCGTAAATTTCTTGGGCGCCCATGGTGGTTCCTTCGTAGGTTTTTAAAATTTGATTTACGAAGATGGGGGAAAGATTTTCTTTGTTTTCGTAACTTGTACCGGTTGTTAGGTGGGTATGCTCACTATAGATTAGGTTATGCAACAAAGTAATCGGCCTGGGGGTTGTTGTGATCACCACCCGGGGGCGCTCCCCCAGACGGAGGCTAAACATCAGCTGATCCCATAGGGCTTGGGGGTATCGAAATTTAGCCAGCTCGTCCACCCAGGCTCCGTCGAATTGGGGGCCGCGTAGGCGATCATAATTTTCGGACGAGTAAAGAAAACCCATTGCACCACAGGGCCAGATCAGTTCTCCCTTGCCTCCTATAAATTGCGGCCGCTCATCGGGGGGTGATATTTGCAGCAAGCCACTGACCCCTTCTACCATAACCATACGGGCTTCAGCCACCGTATCTGCTACCAGAGCAATCCGGGTGCATTGGCCTGTTTTGACCCAATCCCGAATAGTTTCGGCCCCCGTTCTAGTTTTTCCAAAACCCCGCCCCGCCATCAGCAACCAAACGGTCCAATCGCCTTGGGGAATTTGCTGGCTTTCTCGGGCAAGCATCTGCCAATCATAAATATCTTTTTGCTTTTTGGGAATTTTGATCAACCGTTCTGGCGTTTTTTTTGGACCATCTACTAAAGGATCACAACACTTCTTAATAAAACACAAACTCCCATCCTCCATAATGGTGGGAAATACTTTCCGTCATGATCGCTATGATGCATTTTTCTTTCTTTTTGAGTGATTTTATAGTAATACCTTTTGTATAATTTAAGGACTTAAAATGACTGCTTATCTATGGACCCCTTCTCGAGAAACCATTGATTCTGCCAATGTGACACGATTCATATCGCGCGCGGCCCAGGCAAGCAATACGTCTCTATCCTCCTTTAAAGACTTGTATAAGTGGTCCATTCAGGACAGGGAAAATTTTTGGTCTCTGGTATGGGACTTTTGTGGGGTTATAGGCCACAAGGGCAATGCTCCCTACATTAAGGGCGCCACCCACATGTGGGAAGCGGAATTCTTTCCTCAGGCCTCTTTAAACTATGCAGAAAATCTACTCCGTCGGCGAGATGACAACATAGCCCTGATCTTTTGGGCAGAAGACAAAGTAAAACGCACCTTATCTTATGCCGAACTGTACGACCAAGTTTCCAAAATGGTTCAGTATTTTCAGAGCATTGGCCTGAAAAAAGGTGATCGAGTTGCCGCCTACGTGCCGAACTCTCCCGAATCTATTATTGCCATGCTGGCCACGGCAACGCTGGGGGCCATGTGGTCTTCCTGCTCTCCAGATTTTGGGGTTACGGGGGTTTTAGATCGCTTCAGTCAGATTGAACCAAAAATTCTGATCACGGCCGATCACGCCATTTACAAAGGAAAAATCCACTCCTGCTTAGATAAAGTATCGGAAATTCAGGCCCAACTGCCCACCCTGGAACAGACTCTGGTTTTTTCTTATGAGGGATCTACAGCCCAAACCGCAGACCTTGTAAACACCACAAGCTGGAACACGGTGCAAAATCAGTTTGGGCCGCAGAATATTCAGTTTGAGCATTTCCCTTTTAACGCCCCCCTGTTCATCATGTTTTCATCAGGCACTACAGGTGTTCCCAAGTGCATCGTCCACGGGGCTGGGGGAACCCTGTTACAGCATTTGAAAGAGCACCAACTGCACTGCAATATTCATCCCCAAGACCGCGTCTTTTATTTCACCACCTGTGGGTGGATGATGTGGAATTGGCAGGTATCTGCCCTCGCCTCCGGCGCCTCTCTCGCCTTGTATGATGGATCCCCCTTTTCGCCCTCGCCCGAAATCCTTTTTGATTACATGGATGCAGCCGGCATTACCCTTTTCGGCACAGCGGCCAAATACTTGGAAGCCATTCGGAAAGAAGGCGCGTCTCCCAAAGACACCCACTCTTTGCAAACCCTGAAACTTTTAACATCTACTGGGTCTCCCCTCTCCCTTGAGGGGTTTGAATATGTCTACAACCACATCAAAAGCGACATGGGGTTGGCTTCTATTTCCGGCGGCACTGATATCATTTCCTGCTTTGTGTTGGGCAACCCCTTGGCCTCCGTTTATGCGGGTGAGATTCAAACGCCTGGACTTGGTATGGCCGTTAAAATTTATAACGAGGAAGGGCATAATCTCTCCCAAGGAAAGGGTGAGCTCGTTTGCACTGAAGCCTTCCCCTCCATGCCCCTGGGTTTTTGGAATGATCCCCAGCATATGAAGTACAAAGAAGCTTATTTTAATCGATTTCCCAACATTTGGTGTCACGGAGATTTTGCTGAATTTACAGCCCATGGCCTTATCATTCACGGCCGCTCTGATGCTGTCTTGAATCCAGGCGGCGTTCGCATTGGAACCGCCGAAATTTACCGCCAGATGGAAAAAATTCCGGAAGTTGAGGAAAGCATCGCCGTTGGGCAACCTTTTGAGGACGACGTACGGGTTGTTTTATTCGTCAAGATGAAAGCAGATCTTATGTTAACCCCAGAACTGATCCAGCACATCAAGCACCAAATTCGTGTTCACGCTAGCCCCCGTCACGTGCCCGCCCTGATTGTGCAGGCCCCTGATGTTCCCAAAACCAAGAACGGAAAATTGGCTGAGCTCGCCGTGCGTGACCTGATCAGCGGCCGTAAGGTCCATCATGCTGAGGCTCTACTCAATCCAGAATCCCTTGATTTTTTCCGGACTGTTTGTTTGTAGACATTCATCCCTTTTTTGTCTTCCTCGGGCTTGACCCGAGGATCCATTCCATACTACCTTACCCTCATGACATTATACTTATACAACACCCTCACCCGGCAAAAGGCACCGTTCACGCCCATGAACCCTCAGCATGTCCGTTTTTACGTGTGTGGGCCCACGGTTTATGATCGGGCCCATATCGGGAACGCCCGTCCTGTAGTAGTTTTTGATATGCTCTTCCGCCTGTTGCAGCAGCTCTATCCCCAGGTCACCTATGTGCGCAATATTACGGATATTGAGGATAAAATCATCTGGGCATCCCAGGAAAAAAATATTTCAATTGCAGAAATCACCACCCAAAATACTCTGTTTTACAACGAAGATATGGGCGCCCTGGGGGCCCTGCCTCCCACCCACACGCCGAAGGCCACCGAGCATATTCCTCAGATGCTGCACATTATTTCCCTGCTGATTGATCAAGGCCACGCCTATGCGGCAGAAGGCCACGTTCTCTTTAACGTCAAGTCTGATCCTCGCTATGGGGCCCTATCCAAACTTCCCACAGAAGACCGTCTGGCGGGGGCACGGGTTGATGTAGCTCCTTATAAAAAAGACCCAGAAGACTTTGTTTTGTGGAAGCCTTCAAACGCTGAGCAACCCGGTTGGGAAAGCCCCTGGGGACGCGGTCGGCCCGGTTGGCACATTGAGTGTTCTGCCATGGCGGAAGCTTATCTGGGCACCCCTTTTGACATTCACGGGGGGGGAATTGACCTGATTTTCCCCCACCACGAAAATGAAATCGCGCAGACTTGCTGCGCTTACAATACCGACACCATGGCTCAGGTGTGGATGCATAATGGCCACTTGATTGTAAATGGTGAAAAAATGTCCAAATCCCTGGGGAATTTTTTCACAGTGGCTGATTTGCTGGATGAAATGCCCGGGGAAGTCATTCGCCTAACCCTGCTTTCCGCTCACTATCGCCAGCCCCTAAACTGGACACCTGGGCTTGTTTTGCAAATGAAAAACATTCTAGATAAATTCTATACGGCCCTGCAAGATTTTCACGGCACCCCCGATGACTCCCTTCAAAACAGTGATTTTTTCGCCGCCCTGTTAGATGACCTCAACACTCCCCTGGCCCTGACGCACCTGCATACCTTGGTCAAAGAAATTCATACCTGCCACGACCCAGCCGCTAAACAAAATCTACAAAGCCAACTGAAAACCATGGGGAATTTTTTGGGCATTTTGTCCCACTCCCCCGCCCAGTGGTTCCAGCGCTCAAAGGACGAAACCCAGCTGATCACACCGGAGGAAATTGAAAATTCTGTTCAGAACCGTGCCCAGGCGAAAGGCCAGAAAGATTACAAAAAAGCTGATGACATTCGCAAGTTTCTGGAAGAAAATGGCGTCTTACTTGAAGACACCCCCACAGGCACCACCTGGAAATATAGGTAACCTCACATATCTTTTGCTTTCCTCGGGCTCTCTTTTTTGCTTTCCTCGGGCTTGACCCGAGGACCCACGCCTTACTTCTTGGGGTACAGCTCTAACGGGGGTGCGTTCCGCCCCCTAAAGACCCTCGGGTCGTAGCCCGAGGGATTCAATCGGGAGAGAAATCTGAGAACCTGCAATTTTGCGAAGGTGTCAGCCAAAAGGCTCTTCCCCTAAAAACTTAGATTTTTGCGTCGAGTACGAGCGAAATAAAGGACGAAGATTTCGACAGGTACACTTAGTACCTTAGAAATCTGAGAACCTGCAATTTTGCGAAGTAATCGGCCAAAAAGCTAAGTTTTTACTCGACTTCTTTGACTTCATGGGGCTTGATTTCCCCCAACCTATACTCTCCGAAAGAAATTCGAATCAGGCGACTGACCGTGTACCCTAGGTACTCCATGACTTTTCTGATTTCACGGTTTTTCCCTTCAGTCAATTTTAACAACACCCAGGAATTACTGCTTTGAAAGCTTTCTAGCTCTGCCACGATGGGCCCATAGTTGACCCCATCTACTGAAACCCCTTGGGCTAATCTTCTGAAATCATCCACCGTGGGATGACCACGCACCCGGACTCGATACTCCCGGACCAACTTATTGGTGGGCAGGCACATTTGGCGCGCAAGTTCTCCATCATTCGTCAAAAGCAATAACCCCTCTGAATTAAAATCCAGGCGCCCTACAGAAATCAGATAGGGTAGTTTGGGATATCTTGTCTGAATATCTTGAAAGACCGTGGGCCGATTTTCTGGGTCCTTATAGGTGCACATAAGCCCTTTAGGTTTATGGTATAACCATAGGCGGGTTTTTTCCTTTTGCGCCCCTTGCGCCCCCCCATAGGTTTTTCCCTGATAGGTAATTTGATCCTGGTCTGAAACATTTAAGGCGGGGGATGTAATCACCTTCCCGTTCACAGAAACTTTGCCTTCTAAAATTAAGGCCTCTGCCTGACGACGGGAACAAATGCCCAGCCGCGCCATTATTTTAGCGATCCGTTGTGGAACCCCAGGATTATTCATGAATACAAGACTTTACAAAAGCTTCAAATAGCTGCGTATCACTTTCTGTCACCCCATATTCTGGGTGCCACTGAACACCAATACAGAATTTATATTGGGGGTCTTCAACCCCTTCTACAACACCATCCAAAGACATGGCATTCACCACCAATCCATGACCCACTTTTTTCAGGGCCTGGTGATGGAAAGAGTTCACCATAATTTCATCATGATGCAAAATTTGGTGCAGATGGGTTCCTGGTGTCAAAGCAACAGGATGCACGGGTTTTGAAGGGTCGCAAGTGGCCTTATGCTCAATTTCCGTTTTAATATCATCCACCAGATGCTGATGCAAAGTTCCCCCATAGATAATATTCAAAGCTTGAAATCCCGCACAAATAGCCAACAGAGGCTTCTTATGCTTTAAAGTTGCCCGAATCATGGCCAGGTCAGAAATAGATCGTTGACGCATAATGCGAACATGATCTGATAACAAAGTCTCATTGTACGTTACAGGATCATAATCATTCCCCCCCGTGGCCAAAACACCATCTAGGAAAGACATGTAATCTTCAGGATTGGGATAGGTGCAGGGAATGCCAAAGGGAATGCCCCCCGCATCGCGAATTTTATCAAAATAGTTAGATCTCAAGGCATGCCAGGGATAGGATGAGAATCCTCCCCCCTCTTCTTGAAAATCTAAGATAACTCCAATAACCGGTTTTTTCATATTTTCAAACTATCACGACAAGTCAGAAAGTGCAAGAAAGCCTCATCATCATTCACGGTCCTTTCGAGGAAGTCATAGGCTGACGAAGCAATCCTCCTCGGACTTGATCCGAGGATCTCATCCCATTGATTTCCTCGGGCCCTCTTTTTCTTGCTTTCCTCGGGCGTGATCCGAGGACCCACGCCTTACCTCTTGGAGTACTCCCTCAAAAAACCTAGATTTTTGTGTCGAGTACGAGTGAAATAAAGGGCGGGGATTCCGACAGGTACACTTGGGTACATGAGAAATTCACGAACCTGCGATTTCGCGAAGGTGTCGGCTAAAAGGCATTCTCCCTAAAACCTAGATTTTTGCGTCGAGTACGAGTGAAATAAAGGGCGGGGATTCCGACAGGTACACTTGGTACCTTAGGAATCCACGCACCTGCGATTTCGCGAAGTAATCGGCCAAAAGGCTAGGTTTTAAAACCCTGCTAAATTTTTGACAATCAACCTCTCCCAAACTTTGGCAGCTTCTGTTCTGGTTATTGATGCAACTGTCCTTGTTTGAACAGCTTCTCTGGCAGATTTTTTTGCCAAATTCCCCAAATGGACACTATACCTTTTGATTGATTTATTCAACTGCTGGAAAGATTTTGCTCTTGTATCTAAATCTTCCATTTTCTTCTCCCAGAAAAAGTGATTAAAAACTTCACTCAGGATTGTATGAGCTTCTTGAATAGAGCACAGTTGTTCAAGGATTACGGAATCCCTATTCATTTCTTCAGGATCAAACTCTGAACTTTTTTCTTCCTCTGAACTTTTTTCTTCCCAGGCTTTTAACTGATTTATCTTAGAACGCAATCGAACGAACAGATCATTAAAAACAGCATATTCTGCCGGCGTTTCTAAAATATTGTGTCCAGAAGTATGTCTCATACCTCGCTCTAGAGGCCACGTAGGTGTCACAAACATTTCATCTGCAGCGCTTCGGTTTACTTGATAAAAGAACTCTTTTGTAAAAATGATACGATCCTCTTTTTTCATATTTAGATTAAACAATGCAGTTTTATAATCCTCAACATCCTTTTTCAAAAATGTGACAGCTCTTGTCTGAAGTTCCATTTCTAAAGCAGTTGAAATGTACTGGGCCATAAAATCCCCAAATTCTGACCCTAATTTTCTCTGATAACTTTTTTTATCTACGCCACCTTGATCAAGCGCATCCTTCATTTTTTTGGCAATTAGTTGAGAGAGAAAATTTTCGAAATTAGGGGCCATATCTGAAACACCTACCGTTTGGAAATACTCAACAAATGTGTCTTTAGCAACTTTTCCTAATACACTATACTGTTTGAACAGTTGAACGGTGTCTGACTGTTCTTTTGGTAAAGATTTTTCTGCAACCCATGTCTTGGTAGATCTATTTGCCACCCTTAGGGGCGATCGCTCCTCCCGACCATATTTTCTAGAAACAGCAGGACTTAAATAAGCAGGGCCAGAGTTTTCAGAATCAACGGCTGCTGCTCTCAAATCAGGAAAAAAACTTAGTAGCACCAAACCAATTAGTATATTCTTTTTTAAACTTTCCATTCACATCTCCATAATTATATCCAGTTGTTTTATCTATCATTTTTCAACTAATAAGATACATCAAAAATTTAATGGGCGGAATGCGATTATTGCATATGCTGGGAAAAATCTTGTCGCTCAATTCCCTGAAGGCCTGCTATGTTATAAGGATTTAGATCCATCCAGTTGTGAAAGAAGAATATTTTGTTTATAGACACGAATTTCACTCAAGTCCTGAAACAAATCGTGTGGCTGCAAAGAAAAATCTATAGATTGCCTTCCTGTCAGACTCCCCTGTGAAGCTAAGTCTATTTTAAAAGGATTCAAAAAAATAGGTTCTATCAAAAAGTCGTTTTCACCAATTCCCGTTAAGTCTACTACCTCTGGGCTTAAGGATTGCATAGACTTCTCTTTTTTTTCTGCTTTCGGCTTCATCGATCTACCCAAGGCGCTCTCAAATGCATAAGACTGAACGCTAAATTCCTTTAGAACCTCAATCTTAAAATTTTCATTATTTATGGTGCCATCTTGAATTTTTTTTTCAAGAATGCTAAGGGCAATCCCCCTATGCTCATCATCTATAAAACCCTTATACTGAAAATCATAAAGTTTTTTGATCAAATCCTTGTTTGCAGTATGAATCGGTGTATTCACCGCACATTCATCTTCTGTGGGCTCAGCCAGATAGGGCTTAAGCCTTAAAATCTTAGACTGCGCAGCTACCTTCCCCATGCGGCCTTTTGCTTGATCTCTTTTTTGTCTTGCCTCCAATTTCTGAAAAGAGGGTGCACACTCCTGAAAAACTTGATCAACTTCCCTATCAAAATTTTCAGCTGTAATCTCTCCACACCTAATGCCATCCGTTAAAACGGTCAAGGCCAGCTTACTATACTCTGGGGCTATCTCGCCTTCAGAAAATTTAAATTCCTTCAATTTTTCTAAAAGCTTCGTATGATCTTGAGGCCTCTTTTCTGCCGCTTTTCTTTTTTGCGCAGACTTTAGAACTGCAGTAGTTTTTTCCCAATCGCTGTCTTCATCTGATAGGTCAAGATCTTCTTCAGATTCAGATGGCTCTTGACTCTTCACCACAAGCCTTCTTTGCTTAGGTTTCGTAGCTTTTATGGTTTTAGATTCTAGAACTTTGGGTGATTTTTTCTGATCACTGTCCTCATCTACAGATTCTGCTCTTCTTTTTTGCACAGCTTTTCGACCTTCTTTCTCAACATGAGCCGAAAGTTGAGTTTTAAAATTTCCCCAATCAAAACTATTACCGTGTACCTTTTCAGGCAGAGTCTCTGTTTCTTGCGGACAATCCTCTTGTGATGGATGTATAACAAAACGACTCGCTTTTTCACGAATTGCATCCGCTTGTCTTTTAGCTGCCACATGCGCTAAAGAAGAATAATCATGCTGCTTTTTCTTTTCAGGAAGCCTATTCATTTGTGCAGCTAAATATCTTGTTGACGCTTTCTGAAAAACTTCATTAATGCTGGTAAGAAAATTCTTGGCAGTGATATGCCCTTTTTCAATCCCTTCATTCATCTCACTGATCGCAACTGTTCTATTTTTTTCGTCTACCGGCAACCCCATATAGTGAAAATTGACTGTCCTGTTTTTAAGGCTTTCTTCTTCTGCTTTTATCTGGTCTCTGTTAAGTTTTTTATCAACAAAGGAAGTCTTTACAAACATCAACATTTCAGCTTCTTGCTTTGCCTGTTCTTCCTCATCGAAGACATCTGAGGTATCGCTTTTTTCTGGAGATATAGAGCCAGAAAGATTAACTGCAGAATCTCTCTCCCTAAATTGCAAAGCAAGAAAATTTACAACATCCGCTTCAATATCACGTCCCGCCCCACAAGCTTGAAAACTGGTAAATACAATACCAGCAAGGGCCAATAACATTGCAACTTTTACAAAATATTTCTTCATTTAATTATCCTATAAAGCATTAAAACAACTACTCATATATGTATTAAAAAATTTTATTTCAAGGATGCGAAGTAGGTGCTGATTTATGGGATTGGAAAAAGATCCCCACCTTCCAAAGGTGAATACCCTAACGCATGACGCTTCTCATTCGTCGTCAGAAAAGTCGCCTGTTGAATTCTGTTCCAAAGAGTTTCCCGACGCATGGAAAGGGCGGGGATGGCATCGGCGTCATAGGTAAACCACAGGGTCTCTGAAAAATGGGGCACCAACCACCGATTCATTTCCCCCATAACCATATGCAACAAAGGCAGCACCGTATCTTCCCACAGGTGAAACCGAGCCTCTTTATAGTTCGCAAAAGTGGCTTCCCCCGGCACCCCCACCAGCATAGAGGGCACACCGTAAGCCTGGGCAATTTCCCGGGCTGAAAGATTCTTGCCTGATACAAAGTCTAAATCTTTTGGCCCCAATCCCATTTCTTTCCACTCCAGATCTCCTTCCAAAATCATCAGCTTTCCTGCATTTTGTGCCCCTGCATATAGGCTGTGCATTTCATCTTTTAAAGTAGCCCGTTGGGACGGCGTTAGGGATCCCCCCGGCCGTCCCTCTGAAGCCTTCACCATCAACGCTCCACTCGGCCGGCCACCATTTTGCAACAGGGCCAGATTATGACTCCCCACCGCATTATGCTGGTCAATGGCTGCTGCCGCGGCCTCCAAGGGGCTCATACCGTACCAATCATTTAAAGGGTGAAAAAGTTTTAGATGCAGCAAGGGTGACTGCCCTGTTTCCTCATCTACAGGAATCACCCGTTTTTTATTATTGATTTGGTATACATAGGCCTTAGGCACCCCATTTTCACCCGGGATAATTTGCATACGGTCTGGGCGCAACAAATGTAATTCCTTCACTTGCCCCTCGCGCCCCACGGCCTCCACATAAGCATTTCCTGACAGCAGTAAATAGCTAACCAGAGACTCTAAAAAAGAGCCACGATTTTGAATGGGGTTCGGCCGTGTGATCAGATCTACCAGGGGGTGCTGATCGATCTCATGTTCATAATCGTACAGTAAACATGGTGGCATAGATACGTTGCGGGCGATCAAATTCACGCACCGAAAGGCAATCACATTATTTTGGTAGCCCTCAGTTGCCAAACTATCATATTGGCGGGGCGTCCAGACTGGTTGCCCCAAAGACTGCATGGCCACCATAGACCTAGCCGGCTGCTTTGATCCGTCAAACATATGTTGAATCCATTTAATCATTTTGTTCTCCTTTTTTGTTAATAACTAGCCTGGCGAAAAGGGAGTGCGTCGCAGCCTTTCAGGGTGCCCTGAAAGGAATGGCTGGCTCGCCATCCCCCGCGGGACTCGCGAAGCCGACTCCTTCCACGTCCTTGCGAAAAAGCCGTAGGCTGACGAAGCAATCCAGCTTCCTTTTCTTTACCTAAAAACCTATATTTTTTGTGGGCAATTCGAGTGAAACCAGGGTCGAGGTTTCTGATTGTACTGATGTACATGATGAAATCGAGATCCCGCAATTTCACGAAGTAATCGTTAATTTATAGGAAAGGTACTAGTCAGACATTCTATCCCTCCCAACTTCCTCAGCACCACCCTCACCCGTGTTGGCCGCCCCTGCATCATTTTTTGCGCATGAAAAATTCCCTTGAAAGACTGCCCTGCTAAACTCATATTTTGATCCTCTGCATCATTTTCTATTTTAATCTCTTGCACAAAATCTTGGGGTTCTAACGCGGCTGGATTCACAATCCCTTCCGTGGGCAGCTGCCCCTTTAGGTCATATCTGATACCCTACGAACTCACTTGGCTTCCTATACCTGACCCCACAATCATCCCCACATCTTTCAAATTCTCTGGCACAACCCCCAAAGTCATATAGGCATAAAAATTGCCTCCATCTCCCTGGCCCACGAATCCGTATTCTTTTACTTTTCCTTGAACACAGCCCCCGGGAAGCCGATCATCTTTCACGCTCACCACCGTATCACAGGTCAAATCAACAGCATCCTCAAAAGGCATTTCCAAATAGACTCGCACGGTCTGCAGACTGCTTATTACATGGGCCCGTGCCCGTTCAATCAAAGCATCAACCGCTTTTTCACCCCTAGCCGTCAAGAAAAAGGTGGCTGAGGCCGGATCCTCCAAAGCACAGGGGACCACCCCCTTATCAGTCCACAAATTATTGTCAAATTGATCTCCACTTTCGTGCAGTTGTTTGCATTCATACAGAATTCCCTCTCGCAGAACCTGACTTTTGGGCACATGCCACTCATGGGGGCGCCATAATGGCACCGGTTCATCAAAGGATATATTTTCCAACTGGACAGAAAAATCCTTTTCCTGTCCCTTCTCTGTGGTTGCTAAGCTTAAAGAAAGCTCCAGAATCTCCTGACGTTTTTGTCTATATTTCCAATGAAAAATCAGGGTGGGTGTAAACCACATCCGGGGTAAATTTTTCGTCCCCTCTGGCGTTTCAAAATCCACACTCCGCTGGGGGAAAATCCCCAATCCCCCCATTTCAACAGCCCTTACTTCTTTCAAGCCGCTCTTCAAAATGGCGTACCCACTATTCCGCAAAAAATGCCCCTTCTGCCACCAAGACTGTTTCAAAAAGCTGGGGGTCAGCGTACTGATCATCCCCCGTTCGCCAAAAGCGCCGCTTAAATCCACAAGTCCTTCGTACCGTTGCACCCACTGCACTTTTGCACTCATGTTAACCCGGGCACAAAGCCCCTCAGAACCGCTCACCTTTAAACTATCGGCAAAAAATTCATCACCCAGATCTAGGTTCTGCCGCCCTATAAACAGATCTGAAAACGTCAGCTCTCCCGTCCGCCGATCCCAATGTGGCTCTACCGTGAAATTTTTCAGCACCTCTACTAGATTCTTGTGATCCTCTTGCGCCACCAACAGGGGCTCCCACTGGGGTAACTTTTTCAACCCTTCAATTCCACGATCTACCTGATCCGCCCAATCCGATCTTTTCGCCACAAAGGTAAGCCAGCGGGAATCTCCCTCTTGCCGAACAGGCATCCCTTCCACATGCCCCGTAAACAAAAGACCCTTGGGGCAGCTTAGAAAAACCTTATGATGACAATCTGAATCATATGTTTTTACAAAAGGCACTTCAACTTCCAGAACCGGGAATTCCCCCTCCTTATGGCTCAGCCGAAAAGCCAAAACATCTTCATCTTCGCGACTGTGAAGTAGGAAATCAAATTCTTCCCCCACCCCCGCCCAGGCAAAATAAATCTGCATCAAGCCATGGCCCCTTTTAATTTATCTATTTGCCTGATCAAGCAATCTATGTCAGAAATCTGTTTAACCGTTTGCACCCGGGCCTGAGTATTAGCAGGAAAGGTCACCAAAGAAATCTCATGCAGTTTGATCTCTTGCAACAGTCGATGATTGGGCATTTTTTTTGACCGCACGACTTCAAACCCAATTGATAACCCATCCACAACGCCCTCTTTCACCAAAATATAAGCTTCTTGCGCTTTAGGAAGTTCCAAAAATAATCTACCCTCAACATAAAGACCCTGGTCATTTTCAACAATTTTTTCCCATCGGCCAATGGGTTGCATGGGGTCATGTTGCCACAGCATCTTGGGCATGCCTTGGCCTGCTTCCATAAGGGTTAAGTTTTTTTGAAAAGCCCCCCGTTCCACCACCTCGTGATGGGCATCCAAAGTATAGGCACTGGCATACCCTGCAAAAACTCCCTGCTCAGAAAGTGATTTTATTTTAAAAGAGTGATTTGTTTTTGATTGCATTATTGTTCCCCTATTTTTTATAGATTGATTTTATTTTCAGAACCCTCTATTAATTTCACTTTGACGAATAGAAAGTTAAATGCTTTACTTTAAGAAAAAGAAGAGGTTCTTTTAAATGAAAAAACTAACTGGCAAACACTTACTCATGGGCTTAACGATGTCTGTTTTAATGGGCAGTAGTTTGCCTATTATGAAGCTGGGTATGAAAGAAATGTCGCCCTTCCTTTTTGCGGCTTTACGGTCTGCCTGTGTCATTCCCTTTTTGTTTTTCATTCCCCGTCCTTCCACATGGAAACCCGTTATTTTGGTTGGTATTTTTGTGGGTGTCTTTAAGATGGGGCTTCTTATGTTGGGTCTTCACTTGGGGCTGGCGGCTGGGCTGGCATCCTTGCTATCCCACACCCAAATCTTTTTCACCCTCTTGATCGCTATTTTTTATTTAAAAGAATGGCCCACCATGCAAAACTGGATGGCCCTTGTGCTAGCGTTTGCGGGTATTTGTTTGATTACGCTTACCAACAACAATGTGGCAACCATGCTGGGAATTCTTGCCGTGTTGGGATCGTCCTTTGCCTGGGCTCTATCAAATATTGTCACACGCCAGGCAAAACATCTGAATGTGGTTCATCTAACCATGTGGATGAATATTATCCCCCCCATTCCACTTATTCTTTTTGCGTGCTTGGTTGATAGCCCTGCCGCGATCTACGAAAACTTTACCAACATGACTGGCATAACTATTTTTGCCTTCTGCTATGGGGGCCTTGTGGTTACTCTGTGCGGATACAGCCTGTGGGGCACTTTGCTTAGGGCTTATCCCGTTTCCATGGTTGCTCCATTTTCCCTGATGGTTCCAGCCTTTGGGATGATCTTTTCCTTTATTCTGTTGGGGGAAATTCCCACAACCATCCGCTTCATCGGTGCTGGTCTTGTGTTTACGGGCCTGATCTTGAATCAGTTCAGTCTCAAGAAAAAGATCATTGAAACCACCAAGATTATTGAAGACTAGTTTGGGATACCCTTTTGGGCATTGCAGAAATTTTTTCCAATAAATCCTGAAGGTTTTCTTGTCTATTTTCCAAATAAGCTTCTCTAGACTGGGAAATGTTCTTATACGCCAGTCTTTGTTTCAGATGACCTAATTTCCACTGCAGAACAGACCGAATTCTTTCTAGTTCAATTCTTTTTGCTTGTGCTATGATAGATATTTTTTTAGCGTTTCTTATTTCTCTTAAACTGTTCCGCCGTTCCGATTGAACAGCTTCCGGGCTTAGGCGAATACGCTCAGTCTTTTTAATTGTTTCAAGATCCCAATTCTCCTGCCACTGCTCACGATACTCCAGATCCACTTTTAATCGCACTAAACGCAAAA
This sequence comes from Alphaproteobacteria bacterium, assembly GCA_037146715.1. Taxonomy (NCBI): domain Bacteria; kingdom Pseudomonadati; phylum Pseudomonadota; class Alphaproteobacteria; species Alphaproteobacteria bacterium. The sequence goes on along the minus strand of JBAWWO010000013.1, from coordinate 6,938 downwards.
TTTTTCTCTTAGATAATACCTTTGATTCCACATCAGCCGCTGCAGCCCCCAAACACGTTTGCGCTCCTAAAATAAGCACAGCCATGACCATATAGTTTTTAAAGACCATTTTTTAATATCTCCCCACGATTGTTATTTCTTTAACTATCCTGAAAAATCCTAAAGAATTCAATCTTATTATGATATAAGTTGCCCTCGATCCCCCTCCTATAAACCAGACCTTTCAGCGCCTTACCATTGTTATAAACCCATTTTAATAATTCTGCGGGAACAGTTTCATGCTCTGCTCGGTTCACTTTCGCCCGCAGGGTTGATCGCTGCAGAGCCCCCGCCCCCACATTAAAGGTGAAAGAAATCAGCGCCGTTTTTTGCAAGTCCGTCAGCGCCACCTGAATCAAGCGATCCACACTGGCTTCTATTTTTTTAATATCTTTCTGAAGCAATATTTCTGCCTGCTCTTGGCTTAGGGGTCCAAAATTTTCCCCAGGTCTGATTTTATGTCCATAGCCGATCGTCTTATACCCCCCAGCACAATAATACGGGGTCGCTGAAAACCCCTCGAATTTTTTGAGTACATCTAGAATCAAGGTTTTCTTAAAGCCCTCTGCCCAAACCAAAACGCCATCACTGCAGCAAACAACGCTTGATCTTCCTCATGCCAAATATAGGCAAGAACTGAAACAGACATATCTTGATAAACATGGGGTAGAACATGAAAAATTTGGCTTAGTTTTACAATCCAGTACAAGATAAAAAATCCATAGGTCAAAACGGGGCGCACACTGCCGCTTAAGGCATCAACCCAGGGAACGCCCACAGAGCTGGGGTATTTATAAAGTGCCCTGATTTCTGCCACATCTTCAAACATTTTAATTTCCTCAAGCTGGTAAGAATGCCGCAGTTTCATCACCTCAATTTGGCGATCCAGAATATACAGCTCATGGGCTCTGTCTGCTTTTTCCCTGATCAACGCCAGTAAGCTGGGCACTAAACTTCCTATGAATCCCAACAGGGACCCTAGTAATGTCAGCATGTGATTTTCCTTTCTTCATAGTCTCTCTTTTTTGCTTTCCTTGGACTTCGACATGTACATTTGGGTACATGAGAAGCCTGAGATTCCGCAGTTTCGCGATGAAGTGCCCCAAAAGGATAGGTTTTCACATGCTCCAGACCATTGGACGCACCACAACCTCCTCCGGCTTCACCAACAACTCGGTCAATGCCCACACCAGGGCGTCTAGCCGATCTGCCGACTCTTTCCCTTCCCCGGTAAAATTACACATTTGATCTTCTAATTTATTAAAGCATTGAACATGGAAAACTCTTTCTTGTTCGTACAAAGCCACAATAGGTTCCGCTCGCACAACTTTTCCACGGGTGGCACGCACACTTTTGAAGCTAACATTCGGGTCCAAGCTCCGCAGAGTGTATTCTACCAAATCACCCCCCTGGTTCACTTCTGTTACCACCCGATCGGCTTCATACTGCCAGTAGGCATCAATCACCCGACCGGCCCAGGCTGAGGGACCTAATTTGCCGCTTAAATCTTCCAACACATAGGCCGTGTTATCTTCGTCAATACCGGCCACAATAATCCCTGTTTCTGCACTTTGAAAATTCGTTGAAACGGCTGGGTCTACCCCAATGACAATTCGTTTTAAATTTGTTTTGGAATTCATGAAAAACCTATATTTTTTTTTAGCTCTCCACTCTCTTCCCCCAACTCTTTTTTCAATTCTTTTTCATCAGGCAAAGATTCTTTTATCTTTTTTTCTAACTCTTTATTAAGCTTATACTCAGAAACTCCCAAGGGCCTTTTTAGTCCATCTAGAGAATATTTGACGGTGATATTTCTTTTGTCTTTGCATAGAATAATCCCGATGCTGGGGTTATCTTCTGTATGCCGCAATTGATGGTCCACCAAGTTCAAATAGAAATTCATTTTTCCCGCATGCTCTGGCAAAAATTTTCCCGTTTTCAGTTCAATGATCACATAACACCGCAGCTTCAGATGATAAAATAGCAAATCGATATAATAATCTTCACCCTCTAGTTCAATGTGATATTGGTTCCCGACAAAGGAAAATCCTTTACCCAATTCAAGCAAAAAATCCCGAATGTTCCCAATCAAGGCCTGTTCAAGATCTTTCTCTAAAATTTCCTCTGAAATATTCAAAAACTCAAGATTATAGGGACTTTTTATAAGTTCGTGCGACAAATCCGATTGGGGGCTCGGCAAGGTATCCTTAAAATTCGTCACCGCATTTCCCTGTCTGCCATACAAATTGCTTTCAATTTGGTGCACCAAGACATTCCTGGACCATCCGTTTTCTATGGTTTTGGTGATGTACCACAATTGCTCCTCTTCGTTAGATTTTTCTAAAATGGCAATGTTGTGATACCACGTAATTTGTGCAAGCACTTCTTGCACAAATTCGAAATTTTGCCATCTACTGGAAAAAGCTCTCATGTATTTTAAGTTACGAGACGATAATCCCCGCATCTCGGGAAACTCTCTTAGCAGATCTCCTGAAACCTGTTCGATGACTTTTGCACCCCATCCTTCTTTTTCTTGCATTGTCAGAATATGGGTGCCTATTTTCCAATACAAAATAATCAGTTCTTTGTTGACCGAAAGACTTGCTTTAATCCGGGCCGTAACAATTTCTCGTTTCAAAACTTCGATATAGTTTTTATAAGATTTATCCAGCGTCATGATATTTCCCTATTTTTTGAATTTTTCAGTTGCCTCCTAATAGCTGTTTTTTTAAAAGATGTCACCGGTAGTTTTGCAAAATAGATGATATAACTTCAAAATTTTTGTATAATAAAAAGATGAAAACTAGCCATATCATCTTGGGTCTTTTAATGGTGCTGATGTGGGGAAGCAATTTTCCCATTATGAAGCTTGGGATTGAAAATATGCCGCCACTCCTGTTTTCTGCCCTCAGATCTATTCTTGTATTACCCCTTTTATTTTTCGTTCCACGACCAAAGTGTTGGAAAACTATTTTTTTAATGGGATTGCTGATTGGCACGTTAAAACTTCCTTTAATGCTGTTTGGTATTCATTTGGGTTTGTCTGCCGGGCTTGCATCTTTGCTATCTCAAACCCATGTCTTTTTTACAATTTTATTAGCTATGTTTTGGTTGAATGAATGGCCAAATAAGCAGAATTGGATCAGCATCATTATTGCCAGCGCTGGAATTTGTTTGATTATTTCTCAAGTTGAGGGCACCGTTTCCACCTTTTATGGATTAGGGGTTATTTTGCTCTCTGCATTTTTTTGGAGCATCTCTAATATTGCAACGCGCAAAACATCTCATCTTAACATTATCCATTTAACCTTGTGGATGAATATCATTCCGCCTCTCCCTCTTCTGGGGTTATCTTGGTATCTTTATGGGGGCGCTCCTCTTATAGAAAGTTTGACTGATCTTTCTGTCAGAACGATTTTTTCTGTTTTATATGCTACATTCTTATCAGGGGTTGCAGGCTACTGTATTTGGGGTTTCTTACTCAGAACTTATCCCACGTCTACGGTTATTCATTTTTCCTTACTTACCCCTGTATCGGCCATGCTGTTCGGCTTTTTACTGTTGAACGAGGTGCCTGACCCGCTCAGTCTCATAGGCGCTGGCCTTATCTTTTCCGGTCTATTATTCAACCAGATGAACTTGAAAAGAAAAGTTCTTTCTGCTGAGAAAATTATTGAAGAGTAGTTATCCTTAACGCCGTTGAAGAAAAAGTTAAGTTTTAAACCTCACTTCGAAACGAAGAACCCCCCGCCTTAGGGCATTCTGCCTTGACTCTAGTTGGCTTTGAATATCAGTGCTTTTATGTTTTACGATGAATTCTCCCCCTTCAAAGGGAAACTTCATGCCATCTAATTTAAAAATCACTTGCTCTAGGGATTCATGCAAATCTTGCAGGCCCGCATAGGGGCTTAGAATATCCAGCTCTAGAAAAACCAAGGCCTGAAAATAGCCAGCCGGCAACCCGTTCGTCCAGCCCCCTGGCGCGAAAGTAATAGACCCAAAGGGCGCCGCCGTCCCCCGGGGAACAAATTGATAAACAGGGATTTTTAAACCTTTTAGACTGGGAAATATGTGTTCTAAAATAATATTTTTAACAGATTCAAGAGTGTTCATTTTCATGCTCCACCAGAAATACAAAGTATCTTTTGTCTATTGTCAGGGGTGTTGCCCGGGGGACCAAAATTTCTGGCCCCCGTCTAAATCTTAAAAAGTCTGGCAAGCGCGCGCCCTGTCGAATCTAGATCCAATAGCGGCATGTCTGCTGATGTTCCGAAAAATCCCACCGGTCATCGGGTTGAGAGGGCACCAGGGCCTCAACCTTTGCCCAGACAGTCGCAATAGGATTCCATTTGGTCTCAAAACCCCCACAAGAATCTGGCAGTAGTTGCCGCTCCTCTAGCAACAAAGGTTCTGACAGCTCTCCAACGGGAAGCATGGTACGAGAAGATATCCGCATTTACATTCCCACATGACGAAAGGGTGTCAAAAGACCAGCCGTCTTGGCGTACAGGGTGCTCGTGTCATTCCTATCTTCATAAAAACAAGCCATGGCCTGTAAAACAGCCTGTTTCAAAAGACCCGGCACCAGACTGTTGTCCTGATATCCTACCCAACATTCAAACCTAAATCCCCATCCCACAAATTCATCAAGCATCAAAAAAGCGGGATCCTTTGACATATTCAGATGAATTCTCTGAGGCGGGATTTCCTGTAATTCTCCCTCCATAGAAATTAAAGAAACTTTGGTCAGTTCAATCAGGGGCTGTATGGGAAAAAAGAATAAACTGCGCCCACTTGAGTGCCAAACCCGCAAAAACAAGCCTGCCCGTTCCCGAATTTTTCGGTTTAGGGGAATCACAAAACTGACCTTCTTTTCTTGAAGCATCTTGCCTGTTTGATCTTCCACCCATTCGGTCGCCGCCTGGATAGAAGACCGAATAAGCTCATCTTCCAAATCATGGGTGATGCGTAAAAATGCCTTTGCATCTTTCAGGGAAATAACAGAATCACCCTTACGTTCTAAAACAGTTATAGTCATTTTATTCTCCTTTGTTGTTACTTTTTTAGTGCCATTCTCGAGCCCTCTATCTTTGATTGCCTCGTTTTATTGCCTTCCGCGGGCTTGCCCCAAGGATCCACGCCTTACCTACAGGAACGCCCCAAAAGACCTTCGCGTGAAATCTGGATTTTTCTTGACAGGAGAATGGAAGCTCTCTACATTTTCCTTATGTTTAAATGGATTTTCTCACCGGGCTATGCTCAGGGCGTCACTTGGGCCATATTGACCGCTTTTGTTAGCGTTTCTAATGACGTGATTACGAAGTTTGTGGGCACGCGATTGGATGGGATTGAGATCTCTTTTTTCCGCTTTTTCTTTAGCATGGTCACTGTTCTACCGTTCATGCTGCAAAAGGGGTTTCCGCTTTTTAAGACCAAACAACCAGCCTTGCATTTTTGGCGTGCTCTTATTGGCTGTGCGGCTATTGCCCTGTTTATTTACAGTTTGATCTTGCTCCCTTTTGCTGATGTGAATGTTCTTTCTTATACGCAGCCCTTATTTTTCATGCCCATTGCCATTCTGTTTTTACGCGAAAAAGTAACCGCTAATCGTTGGATCGCAGCCGCCTTTGGTTTCATGGGGATCTTGTGTGTGATGCGTCTGGGGTCTGAGGCCTTTACGCCCCTAATTTTTATTCCCATTGGATCCACCATTCTGTTTGCCATGCTTGATATGCTCGCTAAAAAAATGGTCACCATTCAAGAACACACCATTACCATGTTGTTCTATTTTGCCCTGGGAACCACTTTAGCAGCCTTAGTCCCCGCCATTTATGTTTGGAAAACCCCCACAATGGGTGAGCTGTTTTGGCTCTTCTGCCTTGGAAGTGGCGCCAACTTGATTCAAGTTTGCTTGTTCCGCGCCTTTGCCGCAGCTGATGCCTCAGCCTTGGTACCCTTCCGTTATACGGAACTGATTTTCGTCATCATTTCTGGATGGCTGTTGTTTAATGAGTGGCCCACTCTAAACACCCTATTAGGCGCCGCTCTTATCATCGGCAGCACCTTGTACATGACCTACATGGAAATGAATAAACGACATCGCAAGCCTTAAATCTCGTCTAAACTCAACCTCCACCCTCGTTTATCTCCCCACTCTTCACCTTCTGAGCTTATTTTAGTCAGGCGCATTTCTAAAAGGGGTCGATAGCTTAAAAGAATTTTTCCTTCAGGAATACCTTCCTCTAACCTAAATTTCCGCCTTTTAATCTGTTCAAGGGGAACAACTTCCTTCCTCTCTGTCATGGCAAAAACCGATCCTTCAACAGCCGGGCGACTTAACAAAACCTCTTCTGCCACAACCTCTTGCCACAATCGTTGAAGGCAATGAACCGTCACCTGTTGCCCCCGTTCCAGTTTTTCAAAACCAACAGGAATTTGGCCCTCTCCTTGGATGACACTTTTATATTTCTGAAGCCCCGTGCCAGTACAAACCAATTTGCCATTCACCGTGCGTCGTAAAGCACCCAAAGCCAAAACCTCCAGACTTTGGGTGGAATCTGGCAGAAAAATCACATCTCCATTTGAAAGATGTAGTTGTAGTTCACAAAAATTCATATCTGTCTCCAATGTTAAGTCGTCTAGCCCCCCCTCCCCGTCATCCCGCGCCCCACAGGGGCGTCGTGATCCAGCTTCCTTTTTTCTTTTTCGCGCCACATGGCGTTCCACCCTGCGGCCTACCGCCCCAAGCTAGATTGCCACAGAAATTCTTCGAATTTCTTCGCAATGACTGGAATGAAAAACCTATATTCTTGCCGGCAATTCGCGTGAAGCCAGGGTCGAGGGTTTCGACATGTACATCTCGTACATTAGAAGTCTGAGATCTCGCCGTTTCGCGATGA
>JBAWWO010000012.1 GCA_037146715.1 Alphaproteobacteria bacterium | reverse complement strand
AAATCCTGGTATAAATCATCTAAACATTAATCCTTAGCTACTTCAGCCCCTAAAACTTTATTGCTAGATGATGATGGGGGTAATATTTCTCATAGACACGATCAATCTTTGTTGGGCATAGCCTATCATTTTCATCCGAAAGGCGTTGCTTTGGTTTCAGCGGAAAGAGAAATTTTTAAAAATTATCTTAAGTATCACCATCGTCACCCTGATCAAGCCGATCATAGCTTAGTTGGGCAAGCTGATCTGGGGATTCGAAATTGGGAATTTAAGATCATTGATCTGGCAGTTTTTAGGAAAATTGCGGATTGGGTTTATGCAGCTTCAGGAAAAGGAGGCGCCGCAAATTCCAAGGAAGAGTGCCCCATACAGATTTTAGAAGCAGGAAGCCGGGAAGTTTAGTAATATTTCATTTGATTTTTGTGGAGTTATGGGGTAATCTGCCCCACGAAACAGGCTGCGGATGTGGCCTTGTGTAACTTGTGGGAGATCAGCCATGATCGTACCACATCTTCAAATGAGGATAAAAATGGCAAAAAAAGTTGTAGGCTTCATCAGCCTAATTATTCCTGCGGGAAAAGCGAATCCATCCCCACCAGTGGGCCCTGCTTTGGGTCAACGGGGACTCAACATTATGGAATTCTGTAAGGCCTTTAATGCGCACACACAGAAGATGGAACCAGGGACTCCAATTCCTGTAAAAATTACGGCCTATGCAGACCGTACTTTCTCTTTCGTGACGCAAACACCCCCAGCCACATACTTCTTGAAAAAAGCAGCTAAACTGGAAAGTGGTTCAAAGACCCCTGGCCGTCAGGTTGCTGGTAAAGTAACAATGGCTCAGGTGCGTGAAATTGCACAAGCAAAAATGGCGGATTTAAACGCTCATGACATCGAAGCAGCAGCCCAAATGATTAAGGGATCTGCTCGTTCAATGGGACTCGAGGTGGTAGAATAATCATGACATACGGAAAAAGATTAAGAAAAACTTATGAAACTGTTGATCGCACCAAGTCTTACACTCTGGAAGAGGCTGTAAAGCTTTTAAAAGGGGCGGCCAAGACAAAGTTTGATGAAACTATTGACGTTGCAATCAATCTGAACGTTGATACGAAAAAGGCTGACCAACAGGTCCGCGGCGTTATCCAATTGCCTCATGGCCTTGGAAAGACAGTGCGTGTTGCTGTTTTCGTAAAGCCAGAACGTGTAGAAGAAGCTAAAAAAGCCGGCGCTGACGTTGTGGGTTCTGAAGATTTGGTTGAAGAAGTTTTGAAAGGTCGCTCAGACTTTGATAAATGTATCGCAACCCCTGACATGATGGTTCAAGTAGGTAAACTTGGTAAGGCTTTAGGCCCCCGTGGTCTTATGCCTAACCCAAAATTGGGAACCGTAACAGCAGACATTCAAAAGGCTATTCACGCTGTAAAAGCTGGGCAAGTTGAATATCGTGCAGAAAAAAGCGGTATCGTTCAAGCGGGCGTTGGCAAACTGAGTTTCTCAGAGCAGGCTATTTTCGAAAACATCAAGGCTTTGTACGATGCAATTATAAGAGCCAAGCCAACAGGCGCTAAGGGAGTTTTCGTTAAGAAATTCTCAATTAGCTCAACAATGGGGCCTGGAATCAAGATCGATACTACCAACCTAAAGGCGTAAAACCCATCTTTTGGGGCACTCCATCGCGAAACGGCGAGATTTTGGGCTTTCCCCCATAATTGAATCTCTCGGGTTTGACCCGAGGGCCCATGGGGTGCGAATGCAGCCCAGGAAGTAAGGCGTGGATCCTCGGCTCAAGGCCGAGGAAGGCAAAAAAAAGGAAGCTGGATTGCTTCGTCAGCCTACAGCTTCCTCGCAAGGACGTGGTTTTTATGAACAGGGTTTTATGATTATTGAAATTGACCAACTAGCTTCTGTATTGAAACCAGGTCAACGGCTTTTGGGTCTTGATTATGGGGATAAATTTATCGGTATTTCCTTGTCAGATACACGATGCAAAATAGCCACTCCTCATTCCACTTTAAAACGCAAAGACCTAAAGACTGACCTGAATGCGTTGGTGGAGATGGTTGAATCCTATAATGCAGCTGCCCTGATTATTGGTATGCCCTTTAACATGAATGGGTCTGAAGGAGAACGGTGTAAGCTGACCCGCAAATTCGTTCAGAAATTTCTGTCTTTTTACGATATGCCTTTGATTTTATGGGATGAACGGTTATCTACGAAGGCAGCTATGGATATTTTGATAAGTGGGGACATGTCTTTTCAAAAGAGAGACAAGGCTGTTGATAAGATTGCAGCAGCCTATATTCTGCAGGGCGTGTTGGATTATTTAGAACATAGTGCTGAATAGAGCCCCTGGTCAAAGCCAGGGGATTTTCTAGAGATGTACGTTTTTGCAAAGCCCATTTCTATGGATTTCTTAACCACTGAACAATCAAGGCAGGATTTTCTTTTGCATTAATTTTATCCACAATGCGCTTCACGTGGCCAGGTGTCTTCAATGGGTCCCATACGAAATCAAAGCCTATTAACGTACGTATAATCCCCTTTTTTTCTAGTGTTGCGGGATTCGTTCCCTGAGGTCTGCCGAAATTGAATTCACAGGTTGCTTGCGTAAAACTCATCATAGCCTCTGCAAAAATAGGTCCTTTTTCTGGGCATTTCCCGATACATTTTAATATCTCTTCTATCTGCCCCATAGAATCTTGTAACTCGTAGTTCAAAATACTTAACGTATAGGACGTTAGAAAATTTCTATGTGCAATTCTTTGCTTAGAGGTAGTTTTATCGAACCATTCTCCGCGTGTATTTTGTCCCCCTTTCAACAGCTGGCAAAAAATGTTTGGAGAGGATTCATGAGGTTTTGCTGGAGACAAGCATTTAAAGGCCCTATATAATTCTGTTTTTTCATTCTGTTCCATCTTGTCAAAGCACTTGAATATTGCGGCGATATCATCGTCATCATCAGAGGGATCATACTTTTTGCCCCAAATATGCAAGCTGAAGCTACTTAGATCATCGGGTGTGTCAGGGAAAGATTCCGCACCACTCTCTCCTATTGTGTGTATGACGCTTATAGGATCTCTCTTGGAGGCTGTTAACTCTTGTATGATTTTTGTTAGCTTAATATTTCTATCATGAATATTATCAATGTTGAGCAAAATGCCTGCAGCTTCAAATTGATAGGCCGAACCAAAAAATGGTATTTCCCTTTTAGGGGTATCGGGTTGCCTCTTTCTGATGGCCAGTTCACAAACTTTTAGAGATTGAGAACAAAATGTTTGATCAGCTAGTGGTTTTTTATATAATAAATCTAGAATTTTTATAGTTTCATACAATAGGGCCTCTTCATTTTCCCATGTTGCAATACTAATTATTTCTTGAGTGGACTGGACTAAAGTTTCAAGGGCTAAAGTTCCAAGTATATTTGTTTTTGTAAAAATTTTTCTTAGCTTTCTCTTATCGTCTTCTTGTTCTTCCGTAAATTTTTCTGGGTTGATTTGGATATTTTTACAGAATTGATCAAAAGGAGAATCCGCCTCTAGCCCCCTGGGTTGAGGATGTACTCCTCTTGATGCTGCTTTTTGGGAACACATTGCAGCATGCTCAGGTTCTGATGAAGTGCAAGAAGGAATCTTTATGGCCACTGGTGCGAATACTGGCAGAGCTCTCCCCACACCTTGACCCACAACATACCCACACTGTCCTGGCTCAGGATCAGCTGGAGCAGCCCCAGCCCCAAATCCTTGAGTTGACCAAACAGACAACAATAATAATAGATAAAACTTTTTCATAACTTTTCCTATATAAAACTTCAACAATACTTATATAGGTACCCATTTTTTAAATGTCAAGGAATGCTCTGATTTTTTCAAGATAGTTGTGAGGAAGAGAGAAAATCAAGACATTAAGCTTGCGGGAACTATTGATTTCCCCTTAATTTCTAGGAAAAATATAACTGTCTCTTCTCTTTATGTATAGGGCAAGTTATACTTTGATTATAAACGAATGGGGATATAATGGCTTTAAGAAGTCCTGAGTTTTTAGAAAATCCAGAAAATCGCTGTCCAGTGGTTCTATTGCTTGATGTGTCAGCATCTATGGAGGGGGAACCCATCCAGGCCTTGAATGAAGGTCTTGCCACTTTTAAATTTGATGTTGAGCAAGATACGATCGCAAGTTTAAGGGTGGAAGTTGCAATTGTTACCTTTGGGGAACAAGTTAAACTTTTACAAAACTTTGTGACCATTGATGAGTTCACAGCCCCCGTCCTGCAGGCGGCGGGGCGGACACCCCTGGGGGAAGCCCTTCAGCTGGGGATTGCAGCTTTAGAAGACCGAAAAAAGTCTTATCAAGAGGCGGCAATTGGATACTATCGCCCCTGGATGTTTTTGATCACCGATGGGGCCCCAACAGATGGGGATACTTGGAAACAAGCTAAAGAACAAATCCATGATATGGTCAGCCGTCACAAATTAAGTTTTTTTACAATCGGCGTTGAAGGGGCGGATCAAGAGATTCTATCGGCTTTGGCCCCCAAGGAATTCCCCCCTATTTGGTTGAAAGATCTTCAGTTTTCTGAGCTGTTCAAATGGCTTTCGGCCTCAGTTCGTCGAGTGTCTGTGGGGAAATTGGGCTCGGAGATGATGAAGCTGCCGGCGTCCGAGGGATGGGTGTGTCCCTGATGGTATGGATTGTTGGGGGCGATTCAGTTCAGGGAAGCATGCACAGGTTTGCAGGCACCCCCTGTCAAGATGCTAACCAATATAAAGTTCAGGGAGATACCTTGTTTGCCTGTGTGGCTGATGGGGCTGGAACGGCACAGTTAAGCCAAATAGGATCTCACTTCGTAACGGAAACTTTCATACAATTGTGTACAGAAAAGTGGGGGGACGCTGTAGATTCTCCCGAATTGGCGACGGCAAAATTAAGGGCTCTTATGCAGGAACTTCAAGATCGGCTATTGGGTCATGCCCATCACATTCAAATTCCCCTTAAGAATATAGAAACCACTTTTTTGGGGTGTGTGGTAACCCCTGACTATGCAGTGGCGGCTCAGGTAGGGGATGGATTCTTGGTGGCGAAAACCGAGGGCGATTTTGATTTGATGCTGTGGGAAGATCATAAGGAGTTCATTAACGAAACCCATTTTATTACGGAAGAAAATTATGATTTGCGGTTGGCAGTTGTTCAGGGGCCTCGGTTTTTAGCTTTGGGGACGGATGGCATTAGCGGCTTGAGTATTGATGCCCGTCTTAAACAAGGATTTAAGGGCTTCTTTTCAAGCTTTGAGGAGTATCTTTTAACAAGGCCTTCTCAAGAGAAAATTCACCAAGAATTAAAGAATTTTTTGTCATCGGATCGGGTGAATGCCAAAACGGAAGACGATAAAACCCTTCTGATAGCGCAGTGGGTGTAGGATGTATTATCGTGCTTCGAACCGGGACCCTATTTCTTTGCTCCATAAGGTTTCTATGGGAGGGGAGGGGGTTATCTGGCAAACACAAATTCCTGGAGTTCTGGCCAAAATTTTTCATCAGCCCGATAAGGTGGTTTTTAAGAAGTTAAAAACAATGATTGAGAGAGCCCCTGGAGTACTGCAGGAAAAACAGGATTACCTGCCCATCGCTTGGCCCCAGGACATTCTGTTGGGGGCAGAAAAAGAACCCGTGGGGTTTTTGATGCCTCGGGTCCCGGGTGCCCTAAGCTTAAATCATGTATACAACACCAAATTACGTAAGAAAAATGCGGCAGGGTTTCACTGGTATTATTTGCATGTAACGGCCTATAACTTGGCGGTTATTTTAAGGTCTTTGCATGAGAAAAATTATGTGGTGGGCGATTTAAAAACCGATAACTTTTTGGTGACGGATCGGGCTCTGGTTTCTGCGATTGATACGGATTCTTTTCAAATTCAAGGAGAGAAGGAAACATTTTTCTGTGGGGTAGGGTCTGAAGGCTTTACGCCCCCTGAATTGATTGGGTTGGATTTAAAGATAACAGTAAGGACCGAGCAGCATGATCGGTTTGGCTTGGGAATTATTATTCATCTGTTGCTATTAGGATTCCATCCTTTTGCGGGGCTGGCACAAGAGGGCGAGAAAACCTTGGATGCCTGCGTGAAAGAGGGAATGAAGTCCCTGAAAAAAACTAAAGAAGAGCAATTTTATATTACGTATGGAGATTTACATTCCAAACTGCAGGAATCTTTTTATCAAACCTTTATTGGGGGGCATGAAGATCCATCAAGTCGATTGAGTGCGGCCGAGTGGGTAAGGGTGTTGGAGGAGGTTATTCCCCATCTTTCAGCGTGCCCAGCCAATATGAATCACTTTTTTGATGATCATTTTTCGGACTGTGTTTGGTGTGAAAAGGAAAAACGATTGGGTTTTTCTATTTTTCCTGGGGGGGCAACCCAAGAGAAAGTAGCGATCCTGCAAAAGCTTAAGCGGTACGCAAAGGAAGATGACTACCGAAATGTGGCGACCCTATGCCAGCAGTATCCTTTTCTGCAGGAAGAATTTTTGGGAACCTTAGAGGATTCAGAAGATATCAAAAAAGCCATGGCTTATACAGAGGCCCTGGACCAATTCAAAAAATTCTGTATGGAAGACGTGAGCGCTGAAGATATTTTAAGGTTTTGGGATCATGATAAGCAGCTTGCTTTCTATATGCCGCGGGATGAAGAAATCATCAAAGGCAATCCCTTGACACAGTTTTTGGATCAGGTCAGGGCAGAAGTTAACTCGCTGGCAGATTTAAGGAAATCTATTGATGTAGCCGATTCTTTTTATAGGGTTCATCAATCTTACGATGATTACTTGGAACGAGAAATCATTGAACGCTTTAAAAGGATCAACAAGAAAAATACCGCTGATTTTCAAGAGCGCGTTGATTTGGCTAGTCATATGAGCTCTTTGTTCGGACAGCTGGGGCTGTTGGTTCGAAATCAGGATTTCCTGGGCGGACATGAATTTTTAACCCACCATGAACTGAGTGTTCAGAAACTTCATGTTCCTATAGCTTTTCGGGATTTTCTATCAACCTATTATGCCTACAAAGATATTTTGAATGCCTTCCAAGCTAAGATTAATGGGAACGCTTCTGAAAAGGAATTGCTGGACCTATGGGATAGCCACCCAGATTTTCAAGGTACCAATCTGCGAGACTTTAAAATTCATGAATATATCACCTTGCAGAACCTTATGGACAAGCTTCAGGGGCGGAAACGATTACATGAAATTTTGGAAAATTCTCTGCAAGATCAAAATTTTATTGAGCTGGCGAAAGCGTGGGATGCAGATATTTGTGTGGGCCCCCATTTTGATAAGTTCCAGCCCTTTGTGGAACAGGGGGCCAGTATTCAGAAAAATTGGAATCAGGTGAAGAGAGGACTATTGGAAAGAGAGCCTGCTCAAGTGGTTCCCTATTGGTCAGAGACCTTAGGGGGATTAGTGAAAAAAGAAGGATTGCTTGATTCTCTGCGCCATTGTTTTACCACTTATTATCAGGGGGTTGAGTTTCCTAATTCCCATGCCTGTCGATCCTTTTGTGAGGCAGGGCAATTGGTTGTTTATTGGCCCTGGCCAAGGGGTCGAAATGATATTCCTTTCTGTTGGGTGGCGGCCCGTAAAGACCGATTTCCAAGTCATCCGAATGATGTGGAACGGTTGCATCATTCCCTGGTTTTTAAGGTCAAGGGGGCTGAGGGAGCAGGAGCGCTTATGTGGGAAGGGGGGAATGCTAAAATTTGTATCTGGCCCTGTCTTGAAGTGGCCGGAGAGCCCCTTGTATTGGGAAGCCCCTTACAGGTGGAACGAAAGGATTTTCCATCTGTTCACTATCGGGTTCAAAATAAGAAAAAATGGGGAAAAATAAGTCTACACATTCAGTTGATGGCATCCGAAAATTGCCAGATGCCCGAGTTGGAAATTTTTGGCATGCAAGATAGACCGCTCTTAAGCTTTGAAACAAATCAAGCTCTTGGTCGGATTGAGCCCGGTTTCCTTGAAAAAGGGCAAAAAGTTGAATGTATTATTAATGTGGACGTCTTGCCCAAAAAGCCTGTTTTTAGAGTGTATCCGAAGGACAGGAATTTGCTGAATGTATATAGCTTTAGAAGCGTTCAGGTTTAAAGGCTGTTACAAGAGTCAACAAATCGCGTCCGCCTCGGTTTTCATAACCAGCACGACAGCCCCCTTGGGTCTGATGATTTTCTAAAAATGAATTCACAATTAGACCTTTGGCAGTCATCTGTAGGGATGGGTTATCGCTAAACGCAAATTTTGTTCTATCATGCATTTTTTCTGCTAGCGAAACGCTGGTAGAGTAAATCTCTAAAATATTAAGTTGGACCTCTGTTCCGCGAGGGTTGCCAGAAAAATAACTTGTAAATTGGTCAAGAGCCCTAGCTAAGGCAGCTTGCTGATCTGGGCGCGCCCAAGAGGAAATCTTTTCTTTCATAGCATCCAAAGTCATGGTTTTTTGTGCCAAGAAACAGGTTTCAGCAATTCTTAAAGCTTCGGCCCCATGACTGTTCACAACGACTACGTTGTGGGCATTCAAGCCATTAGGGCTTTCTTGTAAAGCGGTGTCTAAATCAGTTCTTGCCCTTGTCAACAAGGCGGTGTCTTCTGGTGTAAGAGCCTGTGCTCTAGGAGCAGGGGCTGCGGCTGGTCTTGCTGCCGCTGCGGGAGATGGCAAAGCTAATATCTCAGCCATCTGTTGTGGGGTTACTTGGTCCCTGAAGGCAGAAAAAGTTTCTAACAAAGAATAATCACCGCTTGCTGCGCGACGGTTAAGTTCTTGCGCTATGCTAGGCCAATCGTTAAAACTGCCCATAGCAGAGCTCACAGAAAAAGCTAATAACAAACCAAATTTATAAATCATTTTAATCCTCTATAAAACATTTCTACAATGTATATAAGGATTAGTTTTTTAATTTCAAGGGGTTTCCTCTGTATACACCTTTTTTCTTCTATGATATTGATAAAGTATGGTTTTGAATCCCTATGTTTATGTTCTGCTTTTTTTTATGGCGGCAGCGTCGGTGGCAGCGGTTGTTTATTTGCTATCTTCTATCTGGTCTCATAAAACACCAACTCTAGAAAAACTAAAAAATTATGAGTGCGGTTTTGACCCCATTCAGGGGCTGCCCCAACAATTTAATGCTCGATTTTATGTTGTTGCTGTTTTGTTTGTGGTTTTTGATCTTGAGTTAGCCTTGTTATTTCCTTGGGCCATTTCTTTTGATACCCTTGGTTTGTATGGCTTGTTGTCTGTGGTTTTATTTTTAACTTTTCTAGGGGCTGGGTTTATTTATGAATGGAAGAAGGGAGTCTTCGATTGGATTTAACCTTTCATACGGCCGATGAAGTCTTGGGAATGGATCAAGATCATTTGCTGCAAAGACTAGAAACTGGTTTTTCGAGTCAAGGATTTGTGGTGACTAAGATAAACCAAATTGCGGCCTGGGCCCAAAGTGGGTCGTTGTGGCCCCTAAGTCTGGGGCTTTCATGTTGTGCCATTGAGATGATGCAGACGGCAGCCAGTCGGTATGACTTGGATCGGTTTGGGGTTGTTTTTCGGGGCAGCCCTAGACAAGCGGATGTTATTATTGTGGCGGGAACGTTAACCAATAAAATGGCCCCGGCTTTACGCCGGGTGTATGAGCAAATGGCGGATCCAAAGTGGGTGATTTCCATGGGATCTTGTGCTAACGGAGGTGGGTATTATTATCATTCCTATTCCGTTGTACGAGGGTGTGACCGCATCATTCCGGTGGATATTTATGTGCCCGGATGCCCCCCAACGGCGGAAGCTTTACTTTATAGTATTTTGCAGTTGCAGCGTAAAATACGGGGATCAGTTCCCAAAAAACAAAAGAGTGCTGCAAAATGAGTCAGTTAAAAGATCTTATTCCCCATATTCAATCTTTATTTCCCCAGCATGAGTTGATGCCTGTTATAGAGGAGGGGGAGCTTGTTGTGCGCGTACCCTTTCAAGAGATTGATAAGATTTTAGCGGGGATTAAACGGGATCCGCTTTGTCGATTTAACCAATTGATGGACGTCTGTGGAGTTGACTATGTAACTACTGAAAAGAGATTTCAGCTTGTCTATAATCTATTAAGTATTGAATTGAATCACAGAATTCAATTGACGACGTTTCTTGATGAGACAGATTTTGTGCCTTCAGTCGGGCATATTTATCGGTCTGCCCCGTGGTACGAGCGGGAAATTTGGGATATGTATGGCATCAAATTTTCAGGTCACCCAGACCTAAGAAGGATCCTGACGGATTATGGGTTTGAGGGGCATCCCCTTCGTAAAGACTTCCCCTTGTCGGGGTTCACAGAGGTCATTTATGACGAAGACTTAAAGCGTATAAAACATCAGCCGGTCAATTTAGATCAGCCCTATCGGGATTAAAGTTCGGTCGTCATACAGCCGATTTTATATTTTTTTAGTTTAAGAAGATTGCTTGAAGATAAACCTCTTTGAAGGGAATTGTGTGAACGCGCAAGGTGAGACAGTGTATTTCTAATGTTTGTCTGGTCTTCGGAGCTTGTTTCTGGAGTTATAAGTTTCTGTGCAGCCACTTCAATATCAAATTCCCGAACACGAAGTTGTCCTAACTTAAATAATAGAGCTATATTGCCGACAACTCTATTCTTGTCCTGACCAAAATTAAAATGAGGTTTTGCACTTTTAGCAACAGAGCTACGTTTTTCAGAGGAGATTTTACCTAAGGCCATTAAAAGTTGGGACCGCTCCCATCCATCCATCCATATCGTTTGTAAACAGTTCTAGGGCAGAGTCGGCAACAGAGTCTCTTTCTTCAAAAGGAATGTCTTTAAAGGTTTGGGCAATCTGAAATCGATCATACGTATTTATGAGGGGAGACATCAAATTTAAAGACTGATTAATAAAATCAGGCATCTCATCATTCTCTATTCCTCCAAAAATTTTCATAAAATCTACATTGTACGACTTATCTGGTGTAAATAGAAATTGGCTAGCACTCACAACATGGCCCACTTTATCTGGAGGGAGTTTTTTTAAATAGTTTATAATATCGACACGGTACTGTACGTTCTTGAACGGATCAATGATTCTGCTGGCATGGTAGATAAGATTCTGGGTGTCTTCTGGTGGAAGTCCTTTCAAAGCCTTTAGGACAGCTCTGCGGTTTTCCCCCTTTAATTGAGGGTGGAAAAAACGGGGCAAGCAACGACTCATAAAAGAAGTACATTTAAGCAAAGGTGTTGGGTCTGGGTTAATTAAAGGAGTTGCGTTTGGTAAAGGCATTACGTTGGCCTCAACAGACGATTCTTCATCCCCAGTTGCGCTATAGGAAAGCTGCGCCAAAGACAGCAATAGTCCAACTAAAACGAAATAAAAATTTTTTTTTAAAAACAGTAGCTCTTTCTTTAAAGAGGGATATATTTGCTTAATTCTTCAAAAACAGATGTATTAATAAAAAAGTTCAGAAAATCTATAGAATAGATTGTCCTGTGGCCTTCCAGTCTTTCAAAAAGTCAGCTAAACCTTTGTCCGTTAAAGGATGATTCAAAAGCTGACGAATGACTTTTGAAGGGGCGGTTACCACATGGGCACCCAGCTGAGCAGCCTCAATAATGTGGCGAGGATGGCGAACGGAAGCCACCAATATTTCTGTATTTAACTCCGGATAATTATTATAAATCTGGCAAATCTCTTGAATCAGATACATGCCGTTTTGGCTAATGTCATCCAGGCGACCAATAAAGGGGGAGATAAAGGTTGCCCCGGCCTTTGCGGCCATCAAGGCTTGTCCCGCTGAAAAACAAAGGGTGACATTCACCATGGTGCCCTGGTCAGTCAAATGGCGACAGGCTTTGAGTCCCTCAGCCGTTAGGGGAACTTTAATGCAAACGTTAGAAGCGATCTTGGCCAAAACTTGGCCTTCTTTAATAATGTCTGCCGCCTCTGTAGCAGATACTTCTGCACTAACAGGACCGTCAACAAGATCACAAATTTCAGCAATAACTTTTTTAAAATCAAGGCCAGATTTGGCTATAATGCTGGGATTTGTTGTAACCCCATCTACAGCACCCATTTTGGCAAGTTCTTTAATTTCTGGAACATCTACGCCGTCTATAAAAAATTTCATAATTCCCTTTCTATTTCTTAGGTATATGTAATATATAAAAAGATGGCTCTAGATTCAAATCAATTCATAGATATTCTTCTTCCCTTACCTTTTTCCCAAGCGTTTACCTATTCCAGCCCTATTCCTATTCCTCGGGGAACTTACGTGGAAGTGCCCTTTAGCAGCCGCAAAGTTGTGGGGGTCGTGTGGGATAACCATAAAGAAAAGCCAGAAAACATGACGGTAAAGGCCGTATCAACGGTTTTTGAATTTCCGCCCTTATCAAAGCCCTTGATAGACCTTATTGATTGGGTTTCCAATTATTATATGGTGGAAAAAGGGCTTGTATTAAAAATGGTTTTAAGTTTGCCTGTGGCCAGTTTCCAAAAACTATTAAGAAAACCTGACGCATCAGAGCAAGAACAATACCCGACTAAACCCATGACTTTGTCCAAGACGCAAGAATTCTGTGCGGAAAAAATTGTAGGGACCGTAGGGAACAAGAAATTTGCTGTGCAAGTGTTAGAAGGGGTAACAGGATCTGGCAAAACAGAAGTATATTTTAAAGGGGTTTCAGAGGCGCTTGCCCAGGGCAAACAAGCCCTCGTTTTATTGCCCGAAATTGCTTTGACCCCCCAATGGTTAGAGCGGTTTAAGTCCAGATTTGGGTTTGCGCCCCTTTTATGGAACTCATCTTTGAAAGATACAGAACGGCGCCGGAATTGGGGTGCTTTGGCCCGGGGGGAAGCTTCAGTTGTGGTGGGGGCTCGGTCAGCCCTTTTCTTGCCCTATCAGAATCTGGGATTGATTGTTGTGGATGAAGAACATGATGCCAGCTACAAACAGGAATCTGGCGTTCTATATCATGCCCGGGATATGGCCGTTATGCGGGGACGTTTTGAACAGTGCCCTGTGGTGTTGGCGTCTGCCACCCCTTCCTTGGAAACGTTGAAAAATATTTTGGATGAAAAATATGAGCATCTAACGCTGACAGAACGCCATGGGGAAGCCCAGTTGCCAGATGTGCAATTGGTTGATATGAAAAAGGTCGAAATGGCCTCTAAGTGGATTTCAAAACCCCTGTTTGATGCCATTTCAAAGGGACTTGCCAATCAGCAGCAGGTCTTGCTGTTCTTGAATCGCCGGGGCTATTCCCCCTTTATGGTGTGCTCTTGTTGTGGGGCGCGCCCCGAATGCCCCCACTGTGATGCCACCCTTGTGTATCATAAGGAACAGGGTCTTTTACGGTGCCACTATTGTAACTACCAGAAAAAGAATTATCTGGGCTGTGAATCCTGCCAGACAAAGGATTCCCTGAAGCCTTGTGGGCCGGGGGTTGAGCGCCTGGCTGAGGAAGTACAGGGATTATTTCCCGAGGTGCAGTCTGTGATGATCAGCAGCGATACCATGGAAACGCCCGCCAAGGTGCAAGAAACTTTTGCGGATATTGAATCAGGCAAAACTCAGCTGATGATTGGAACGCAAATGATGGCCAAGGGGCACCACTTTCCCAATTTGGCGGTGGTGGGCATTATTGACGGAGACCTAAGCCTGCATGGCACAGATTTGAGGGCGCCGGAGCGTACCTATCAAATGCTACATCAAGTGTCAGGTCGGGCTGGACGGGCCCATCACAAGGGGACAGTTTTCATTCAAACCCATGCACCAGAGAATTTGGTGATGGAATCTTTATCCCAGGGAAATTTTGATGACTTCTTGCAGGGGGAATTGAGCGATCGACAGATTCATGGGTTTCCGCCCTTTGGCAGGCTGGCAGCTCTTATTTTATCAAGCCACCGGGCGGATATAGTGGAAAGCGTGGCCAGAGAATTGGCCAAGCGTATTCCCCGCCATGCAGGCTTGACGGTTTGGGGGCCCACCCCCGCCATTTTAAGCCGCCTAAAAAAGCAATACCGTTGGCGATTTTTGGTCAAGACTGACAAAAACATTAATATTCAAGAGGTCATACGCCTGTGGCTTAAAGATGTCAAAATTCCTTCAACCGTTAAGAAACAAGTTGATATGGATCCTTATTCTTTTTTTTGACGCCCTCCATAAAAAATGCAAAGATAAAAAAACGGAAGGTAGGACAATGACAAAATTCAGACAAATATTTTTTATTTTGATAAGCGGAATTCTAGTGGGAGCGCCCGTTGCGTTTGCAGCGCATAGGGATGATAACTCTCATCAGCCTTCTGTTGAAGAATTGGCTGAGCCTTTGTGTAAGGGCTTAAAAGCCGGATGTCAATCTATCGTTGATTCCATTGATAGAATTTCTGCGCAGGATAGGGTAAGTGTTTGCGATTATGCTCGAAGACTCATCACCTCTGAAATGTCTGGAGATGACCGTGGCCGTATAATAGAAGGTCTCGCCATTATACCTGCTTTTGATAGGGATGGCTTTATTAGCGCTGCTCAAAGAGTTTTCACCCCTACAATGGATGGATATTATCGTGCCGTGATAATATCCGCTCTCGAACGTGTGTCTGCTCCTGAGAGGGATGGCGTTATGAGCGCTGCTAAAAGACTCTTTAACCCTAAAATGGGTGCACCTGATTACATCGGGATAATATCCGCTTTAGCAGCTGTGCCTGCTCCTGAGAGGGATCGCTTTATTAGCGATGCTCAAAGACTCTTTACCCCTGCAATGGAAAATGAATATTTCCAGCAGTCTGCACGTACCCAGATAATACAAAGTCTAGCAAGCGTGCCTGCTCCTGAGAGGGATGACTTTATTAGTGATGCTGAAAGACTCCTCCCCTCTGAAACGAATGGAAGTACACGTGACGCGAATGTGCGTGCCGCGATAATATCCGCCCTAGCAGCTGTGCCTGCTCATGAGAGGAATGGCTTTAGTAGCGCCGCTCAAAGACTCTTCACTTCTGCAATGGATGGAAGTGTACGTCTCTATATAATAACCGTTCTAGTAGCTGTGCCTGCTCATGAGAGAGCTGCTCGCGCCACTGAAACTCTTCGTCTTTACAGAGAAGCTGAAACACGAGGAGAAACGCAAGGCGCCGGGCCAAACGTGATGTTAGAAATTCTTCGTAACCATGCCCATCCCGCTACTGCAACCCCCGGACGGGCATTTGAAGTGCATAATTATGCGGACACTCAAGTAGCAGGGCCAGCCGATGCAGGGCCTTCTGACGGGGCGCGATGTGAGTCTCCTAAAACTAAGCGGCTCAATGATGCGGTTTTGGAGGGTATACAAGAAAGACTTACACGCGGCAAAGTAAAAACTCTGGAATTTTCCAGATCTTTTGCAGCAGTGAACGCTCTAGCAGAAAAACTTTATAGCGGTCAAGAACTCGCAACTGCTAAGGCTGCCATAGCAAGGGGGCTGGAAAGCGAGGATGCTCAAAGGGAGTTATGCCAAGTCTATGCGTTTGTTCGGCATTTCCACCCGGCTCAACTACAGCTATGGGCTAAGCAATTTATAGGAGAATCCATTACAGCTTATGAAGATGCTGGACGACCCAGCGGTAATGCCGCAAGTTGCACCAAGGGCATCACAGAACGTATTGTAATCGGCCTGCGCGGAATTGACCCAGAGCTAGATAAACTTTTTGGTCAAGCTGAGGGGCCCGCCTCAATGAAAATACTGCTGGCCCAATCTAATTTTAGAGAGAGTTCTCAACACGCAACCTGGATGTCAAAAAAGTTAGTGGCATTAGGCGCAACCCCGCAAACAACCCCTGAAGAAATGGGGCAGCTGTATAAAGCTTTCTTGGAAAGACAGTTGAAGGAATATGGGTTAGAAGATAACAAGGGTTTTGAAGGACAAGCTGATACTTTTGCCGAACTTATTGAGGGGGACTTAGAGGGTGCAGACAGTCATTTGAAACATGCATTGGCCGCCGAGTTTGCAAAGATGTCTCGCAAAAAAGGTCCTGCTATTGCGCCAAGGAAGAAATCAGCTGCTCCTTCCCGCGACGAACTCAGAAGAAGAGCCGCTGAAGCCGCAGAAAAAAGACGCAAACAAAATGAAGGCGCCGGCCCTGCGGACTAAGACGTGGGTCCTCGGGTCAGGACTGTGTCCCTTCTCGTAAGGCTGGAAAAGGGATTCAAGAATGGAAAACCAAACAAATATTAGCATTATTGGGGCGGGGCCCATAGGGTCTATTTTGGCGGGAACGCTTGTTCAGGCTGGGTTTTCTGTGTCTTTGCTTGACCAAAAACCCCTACCCCATCAAAAGATGGTTGAGGGAGTGGATGGGCGGCTGATTGCGCTGACTCCTGCCTCACAGATTTTTTTCCAACAGATTGGCTTGTGGGAATTGATGCGGGCCCATGCAACGCCCCTTGATGAGGTTCATGCTTCAAATCAGGGGCGGGGGCAGGTGACTTTTTCTAAGACGCTTAATCGGGGGAATCCCCTAGGATATATGATTCCTTTTGAAACTATGCGCACGACCATTGTTGAGTGGGCAGGCCAATTTGATATTCAGTATCAGGGGGGTGTTGATGTTGAATCGATAATTTTTGAAACACCGTATGGGATTGTGGGGGGGCAACAGAAGGGGCAGCCCTTTGTAGCCAAGGCCTCTTTGATTATTGGGGCCGATGGGAAGAATTCTCTGAGTCGATCTCTAGTGGGGCTGCCCTGTCGAGAATGGGACTACGATCAGCAGGCCTTTGTGGCGACTTATCAGCATTCCCTTGCCCATGAAAATAAAGCTTATGAATTTTTTTTGCCCACGGGGCCTTTTGCCATTTTGCCAGCTCAAGGTGGATATCAATCCTCAATTGTTTGGACTGTAGAAAATTCTTATGCTGAGAATCTTTTGCAGGTATCTGAGGCAGAATTTGATGCAAAAGTGGCTGAGCATATGGAGTTTCTGGGTGGAATTACCCGAAAAGGATCTTTGCATACCTATTCTTTGACGGGGAATTTTATGTCTAATTTTGTCAAACCCCGATTTTGTTTGGTGGGGGACGCAGCCCATGGCATGCACCCTTTAGCGGGGCAGGGCTTTAACTTAGGCGTTCAAGATGTGGAAAATCTGGTGAATATATTAGGGAAGTCCCGGGACAATGGTCTTGATGTGGGTAGTTATAGTATGTTGCAAACCTTTGAACGGAGGCAGCGCCCCCATCACGCAAAAATGTTGCTGGCCATGCATGGACTCAACTGGCTTTTTTCAAATGATAACAGAGCACTGGATTGGATTAGGGATATGGGGTTGGATGGGGTGGATAGATCTGAAAGATTGAAGAAGCTTTTTGTGTAAAGTTTCTGAGGAAGGCATAAAAAAAAGCCCCAGAAAATCTGGGGCTTCCTTTATAGTATTTAGTTCGATTAGAACTGATATCCTGCACCGATAGTGAAGACATGAGCTTGAGTACTCTTAGCGAATACATAATGGCTAGGTCTAGATTGAGAGAAAGATCTAGCATACTTGTAGTTAGCATCAACATAAATGTTGTCGCTGAACTTGTAGCTTGTACCAAGACCAGGAACGTAAGAGTATACGTTAGAAGTCTTGCTAATTTTGTTGTAATTTGCTTGTGTGGAAGTTGAGTAAGACAGCTTTGTACGGCTGTAATCAACCCCAAGGTACAAATAAGCTAACCAGTTATCTGTTGCATGAGCACCTACGCGTGCGCCAAGACCTGCGAACCAGTTGTTCTTAGCTTGGAACTTTGTAGAACCATTTGTGTGCTTAGCCCAGTCATAACCTGCATTCAAGTCAGCGCCAAGATAAACGGCACCCATGTTGCAGCCATAACCACCGTTAAGACCCAAAGCGTAACCAGCAGGGTTTGTGCTTTTTGAAGTCTGACCAGTTCTAGGAGCACCTTTTAAACTAACTGTGCTTTTGCTGTAAGAAGTTTGAGCTCCTGCATAGAAGCCTTCGAATTTTGCTTCAGCTGAGAACGCGAGTACTGCAGCTAGAGCAGATGTTGCTAATATTTTTTTCATTTTTGTTTCTCCTAAACTAAAAATATATTACATGACCCCAATCTAAATGTATTCTAACCCAAGAAGCAAGAGCATTTTGAGAAAATTGCTTTAACAAAAGCCACATGTGTTGCAAAAATGATACTTTTGTAGGAAGAGGTAGGATAATGGTGCCGTCGGAGGGAATTGAACCCTCGACCCCACCCTTACCAAGGGTGTGCTCTACCACTGAGCCACGACGGCGAAAAAAACTTTCCCAACATATGCCATAGAATAATCTGTTCGGCAAGACTATAGATTGTGGTCAGGCTTAGCTGCGGGCCAGGGGGCGTGGTCGCTGTCTTTTAGCTTTACAGACAGCTCAGGTACCTTTAGGCGAATTTTAGCGTCCTTAGCAAAAGTCATTTGTACATAAGGGGGTAAATGTTTCAGGGCCAATAGATATAAAGAATTTCCTGCATCAACTTTCGGGTCAAAGCCGGCGTATTCAACTTGCTCTACATTATCAAAGGAAAGGCCACTGTGAACACGTTCTCCGTGAGGTTGTTTAGGATTTAGATGATGAGATTCCCACTTGTAGCGATTCGCATATACATTAAATTTTTTCCCTTTTTCATCATATCGCATACCATGGAGGGGAATTAAGGAATCTTGAACGCAGGCTGACAGCACATGCAAATCTTTGCCAGATTTGGCCATCAGTTTTAAGGGTTTGTGTGTCAAACTATCCTGAGTCATTTTATTACTGTATCAGGTTGTGAGATTCTTTCAATATGGGCACCACAAGATTTAAGTTTTTCTTCCATAGATTCATAACCCCGATCTAAATGGTATATGCGCTGAACAAGGGTTTCTCCATGAGCCATAAGGCCTGCCAACACTAAGGAGGCCGAGGCCCGTAGATCGGTTGCCATAACGGGGGCACCCCTTAATTCAGCGCCACCTGTGACCATGGCGGTTGATCCATGAATGTGAATGTTGGCGCCCATTCGAATGAGCTCCGCCACATGCATAAACCGGTTTTCAAAAATGGTTTCCGTAATCATGGAGTTACCCGTGCTGGCACACATAAGGGTCATAAATTGGGCCTGAAGATCTGTGGGGAACCCTGGGAAGGGCTCAGTAATGACATTGACGCATTTTAAACCATGGGGCGCATGTACGGTGAAGCTGTGCTCGTGTTGTTCAAATACAGCCCCCACATCTTCTAAAATATTTTTGACTGTTGGCAAAAGGTCTAAAGATGCATTCTTAATTTCAAGTTTTCCCTTGGTGACCAGGGCGGCCATAATGTAGGTTCCCATTTCTATGCGATCGGGAATGACGGAATGAGTAGTTCCCCTTAAAGAGTCAACTCCCTGAACAATCAAAGTATCTGATCCTATCCCTTCAATTTTGGCTCCCATTTTGACCAGGCAGTTAGCCAAGTCTATAACTTCAGGTTCCCGAGCAGCATTCAGCAGTCGTGTTTGCCCTTTGGCTAAAGTGGCGGCCATTAACAAATTTTCTGTGCCCGTGACGGAAACGAGAGGAAAGGCAACATCAGCGCCCTTAAGACCATCTGGAGCTTCTGCAAAAATATAACCGTCTTTTAATTCAATTGAGGCACCCAATTTCTCTAGGCCTTTTAGGTGCAAATCTACGGGGCGGGTTCCAATGGCACAGCCGCCGGGCAAGGAAACTGTTGCTTTTCTTTTTCGGGCTAGCAAAGGACCAAGCACCAAGATGGATGCCCGCATTTTACGCACAAGTTCATAGTCTGCATGAATGGATGGATCTTGGGCCTGCAGAGTCATGCGACGATCATTCATGTCTAAGGAACAACTGACGCCCAAGGATTCAAGCAAATTTTTCAGACTATGGATGTCAGCCAGATTGGGAATGTTTTCTAAAACAAGAGGTTCAGAAGTCAATAGACAAGCGGTCATCAAGGGAAGAGCGGCATTCTTAGCGCCCCCTATGGTGACCGATCCTTTAAGGGGGAATCCGCCCTGAATCCTTAGCTTATCCATATTATTTACTCAAAATTTTAGGCAAGGTCACGCCTGTTTGCGCCATGTATTTTCCAGCCCGGTCTTTGTAAGAAACTTCACACAAGGAATCTCCTTTAAAAAACAAAAACTGGCACACGCCTTCATTCGCATAAATCTTGGCGGGCAGGGGGGTTGTGTTTGAAAATTCCAGCGTCACATGGCCTTCCCATTCGGGCTCCAAAGGCGTTACGTTCACAATAATGCCGCAGCGGGCATAGGTTGATTTACCTAGGCAGATGACCAGCACATCTCGGGGAATTTTGAAGTACTCTACCGTGCGGGCCAGGGCGAAACTATTGGGGGGCAGAATGCAGACGTCTGTTTCCCGATCAACGAAAGATGAATTCGAAAAATTCTTAGGGTCAACAATAGCGCTGTCCACATTGGTAAAAATCTTGAATTCCCGGGCTGCCCGGGCATCATAGCCATAAGATGAAAGTCCATAAGAAATTTTGCCGCTTGCGACCTGATTTTCCGCAAAGGGCGTGATCATGCCCTTTTTAGCCTGTTCCCGAATCCAAGTATCTGGCATTATTCCCATGAAAATCTCCTAAGTATCTTTCTTTACTGTTTCTTCTTTAGCTCGTTTCTGTTGTTTTCTTTTCAGCAGGTTTTCGCGAAGGGCTTTAGATAAGCGCTCAGCATTTTTTTTGGCATAAGAGTCAGTTTTTTTGTCCTGCATTCTTTATGATTTAGCATACGGATTTTTAGATTGCTATGCAAAAGTTGGCGCATTTGTAAAAATTAAGGGGTTGGCTACCTAAAGCAGCTTACCCCATAGACGATAAGGCCGGTGTAGAGGCCAGCTAAGGTGTCGTCCAGGATAACACCCAAGGATTCTTTCCAGGGGTTTCCGGACAGGTTTTGGGCCCAGCGGACGGGGCCAATTTTGAAAATGTCAAATAGGCGGAACAAGATAAAGGCTAGTAGAATTAAGATTGGATCGTTGTGGCAAAAGGCCATGCTGATCAGCATACCGATGACCTCGTCGATGACAATTTCTTGGGGGTCTTTAATTGTGGAATCAGCCGTATAGATTCTGGTGGCAAGCCAACTGAGGAAAAACAAGAAAAGGGCCACGGTCAAAATTGCTTTGGGTCCGCCAAAATACAGCAAGATTACTCCCAGGGGGATGGCACCTAGACTACCCCAAGTGCCCGGCATTTTGGGCCATAAACCTAGGCCGAAAAAAGTAAGGAAGTATTTAAGGGCGTTTCTCATGGGGCAGATTTCGCAAAAATTTTGCAACAATAGGGGCACTTGACTTGCCCTGTTGGGGGAAGCTTTAGATAAATTTTGGGATGTTTTCCAGATTTATCTCCCTGGCACGAGACTTGTTCCCGGTGGGTGGTGTAGATTTTTTCAGATATTTGTGGCGAATTCATATTATTCTATTTACAAAGTGAAACAATAATTGAATATAGTATACCCAAAGTTTTTGATTATATCGATCCTTTTTCGGTTATAAGTAATATACCACACTAGGCGCCCGTAGCTCAGCTGGATAGAGCGTTGCCCTCCGGAGGCAAAGGTCAGAGGTTCGAATCCCCTCGGGCGCACCAAAAAGGAAAAAGGAAAAGGATATGAACAAAACAAACACAGTCGCATTTATTGATCTTAAAACTCAGCTTGAGACTATTCGGCCTAACATCGATGGGGCCATCAAAAAAGTTCTGGACCACGGTCATTTCATTATGGGGCCCGAGGTCGTTGAATTTGAAAAAGATCTGTCTGCCTTTACACATATGCCTCATGTGATTTCGTGCTCTAACGGAACGGACGCTATCACCATTGCTTTAATGGCCTTAGATGTTGGGCCGGGGGATGCGGTTTTTGTACCCTCTTTCACCTTTATTTCAACAGCGGAAGTTGTGGCTTTGCGCGGGGCAACGCCCGTGTTTGTGGATATTGATTTAAGAACCTATACCATGTGCCCCATAAGCTTAGAGAGGTCAATTCATCATGCGAAAAAGCTGGGGCTTAATCTAAAAGGAATCATTTCTGTGGACCTGTTTGGGCAACCCTCTGACCACGATAAAATAAACGAACTTGCGAAGGCTCATAAATTGTGGACTATTGTGGATGGGGCCCAGAGCTTTGGGGCGACCTATAAGGGTAAATCTACTTTTGCTTATGGACTGATTGGAACAACTAGCTTCTTTCCCGCCAAGCCTTTAGGCGGCTATGGAGACGGGGGGGCCATTTTCACCCAGGATTCAGAACTAGCCGATGCCATGAAGTCTATTCGGCTGCATGGGCAGGGGAAGGTGCGATATGAGACCTCTCGACTGGGGTTGACAGGCCGTATTGATACGTTGCAGGCGGCGATTTTGATTGAGAAGCTGAAAATATTTGCCCATGAAATGAAACTGCGTAATAAAGTGGCGGCCCACTATTCAGCAGCATTGAAAGATGTGGCGACAGTTCCCTTTGTGCCAGAGCACGGCGGTTCCGTTTGGGCCCAATATACCTTGAGGATTACTAACCGTGACCATGTGCGGGATCATTTGAACCAACAGGGCATCCCAGCGGTTGTGTATTATCCACATCCTTTGCATACCCAGGCCCCCTATAGGGAATTCCCTAGGGATCCTGAGGGTTTAAAGGTCACAGATCATTGCGCTAAGGAAGTGATTAGTTTGCCTATGCATCCTTATTTGACGGAAGACGTTCAAAACCGGATTATTGAGGGGGTGAGAGGGGCAGTTTGAAACCAAAACATATCTTTGCAGCAGTCTTGTTGGCGGTCATATGGGGGCTTAACTTCCCTGTTATGAAAATGGGGTTGCACACCATGTCGCCCCTGGTTTTCTCGGCCTTAAGATCTGTCTGTGTGTGGCCTCTTTTATTTTTTATACCCCGGCCACCATCGTGGAAAATGATAGGAATGCTGGGGCTTTTCATTGGGACGTTTCAGTTGCCCTTGATTTTATTGGCCATCTATTGGGGGCTTCCTGCGGGGCTTGTGGCCCTGTTGGGGCAAATGCAAGTATTCTTTACCCTAGTCCTGGGCATTATATGGTTGAAAGAATGGCCCAATTGGCAAAATTGGGTCAGTATGATCATTGCGTTTATGGGCATTGGCTTGATTGCCTTTCAGGTTGAAACGAATACTTTCTCTACTTATGGGTTGTCTGCGGTTTTGTTGGTGGCTATATTTTGTGCTATTTCAAATATTGCTATGCGGTCGGCCCATCAGTTGAATATGGTTCATCTGATTTTGTGGATGAATATTATTCCACCCATTCCTCTTTTGGGACTCTCTTGGGTAGTGGAGGGGAAAGATGTTTTTGTAAATAGCTTTACGCATATTTCTCTGGAAACCACCATAACTTTGCTTTATTCCTCTTTCATTTCAGGGGTTGTGGGATACAGCATTTGGGGGTTTTTGCTGAAAAAATATCCACCCGCAAAGGTGCTGCATTTTGCCTTATTGATTCCCGTTACTTCTATGCTTTTCGGATTTCTATTCTTAAATGAAGTGCCAACCAGGCTGATTTTGTTGGGGGCTGTTTTTGTACTGTCTGGCCTGGCCTTGAATCAATTCAATCTAAAGAAAAAAGTATTAGAGGTGCAGACGATCACTGAAGAATAATGTGGCTTCTATTTTCTTTTGGATGCAGGACTGTCCGCGTCTTCAAAACTTTTTCTTTTGACGACAGAGGGTTTAAGTGGCTCTAACAAAGATAGTAAATTTTTAAATAATTTAGAAAGATCTAGAGTTTCTGCCACACCTTCGACAGGAGATGAAAGACGTCTGCTTTCTGGTTCAAAATCTGGAGAAGGTGAAAGACATCTGTCTTCAGATTCAAGGTCTGAATTTGTCGCCCCATGGGCTGATAAAGCAATAAAAAAACTTAAACCTATTATTTTGATAAATTTCACATTATTTCCTTATTTTTTAAATATTTTAATACATATAACCTTAAACAACTGGCTAGGCTATGGGGAAGTTTCTGATTTGTGCGATTTTCATCGATTTTAGAAATCAGGCCAGCCAGTGAGACTTTGTTAAGGACGGCTATTTTAGAAAGTTCTTCCCAGAATTCAGGTTCTAAGGCAATAGACGTTTGGTGCCCCATAAGGGTAAAGGATTTTTTGTGCAAGTGTCTAAGCATGGGCAGATTGTACTGGGGGGCGGGGAATTTTGCAAATTATATAGGTGATTCCTTGTATCTATAGAATTTTTAATTTGCTCCATTCTTGTAAGGATGAAAAACAAAGCATTAACTTTTTTTAATTACTTATATTTACTTTAAGTAAAAAATGTATTAATGAATATATCCATAAAAGAAACAGTAAATCTAAAATAAAAAAGGAGTATAAAAATGTCTACAAAAAATAAATATCCTATCCACAAAAGAAAAAAAGCTGGGGGGCGTCCTTTAAAAAAATTGCTAGAAACAAGGCCGAAAACCGAAAACCACTCAACACAAGAAAAAGTTCTTGCCCATAGGTCTCAATTTTTAGAAATGCTTAAACGAGAGCTTTCCGTACCGGAGTTTGAAGAAAAGTCTTGGTCGGGTACGGGCTTAGATCTTTTGCTGTTGACTGAAAAAATCACCCCAAAAATGCATAGAACGGCTTTGACTTATACGTACTTTTTTAGAAAGAATATTTTTTCTGGGCCTCAGCTGGCGGCGCAACCTTGGGGGGATGATCTGATGTCTTTTGAACGCATGCCTTATGCACAGAAAGAGAAAGCCTTTTCAAAAACCCGGGCAGATTTAGATACAGATAAGGCATTTGAAGTTCTTTGGCAAAATTTGAATCAGGCGTTGAAAGACAGTAAAATCAAATCTTGTATAGAAAAAATTGGTCCAGAAAACAACTTGCAAGCCACAAAAAATTTGATGAAATCGCAAGAAAAAATTTATAAACTGAGGGTAGGTTTAGAAAAGGTTGAAATCTACTTAGAAGATTTCATCCATCTAGTGATCAAAGAGCAAAAAATTCTACAAGAACAGGGTTAGTATTAAAAACAAGGGAATCAAAATGCTGAAGGACCAGGCCATATAGGCGAAAAAGCTGGGCATTTTGACGCCACGATGTTCCAAGATAGACTTGACCATAAAGTTGGGGGCGTTGCCGATATAGGTTAGCGCCCCCATGTAAATACATCCTTGGGAAATAGCGGCTAGTGTGCTGGGCAGATGAGTTGTTAGTTCTGTCGCGTCAGCGCCCGCCATAAAGAAGAAAACCATATAGGTGGGGGCATTGTCTAAGACGGAAGAAAAAAGTCCTGACAACCAAAAGTAAATGCCGTTGTGGGGACTACCATCTTGATTAACCAGGGCAACGATTTGGCCTAGGGCGCCGGATTCTCCCGCTTTTAAAATAGCCAAAACTGGGGCCACAGTGATAAAAATACCTAGGAAAATTTTGGCAACTTCCATAAGGGGATCCCAAGAAAAGTGATTTTCTTCCCGGATGTGTTTGGGAGTGGACGCAAGAGAGAGCAAAGAAAAAAGGATCATTGAACCGTCCCGCAGGATATGTTCCAGGGCAAGTTCTGTACCGTATACCATAAAAGAAATATCAGATTTCCAACTGCCACTTAGTAAAACAGCCCCAATGATTCCCGCCAAATAAAATAGATTCCGTTTGCCCTCAATTTTTATGGATTTAGGCAAAATTTCCAAAGGTTTATTTTCTTCTTTGCCATAGAAATAAGATTCAAAACCTAGGAAAATTGCGAGTAAAGCCAGGCTCATCAAAGAAACTGGGCCCCATAGATTAAGGAGAGGCCAGAAGAAGGGAACCCCTTGCAAGAAGCCCAGAAACAGAGGAGGGTCCCCCAAAGGACTTAAGGATCCGCCAATATTAGAAACCAGAAAAATAAAAAAGATAAAAACATGAGTCTTGTTTTGACGCCAGGCGTTGGCCAAAAGCAGGGGGCGAATAAGCAGCATACTGGCCCCCGTTGTACCAATCCAACTGCTGATAAAGGTGCCCGCTAGCAGGATGCCCGCATTGCCCACGGGGGTCCCTTTCCAGTGTGTTTTAAGTCGAATACCACCTGTTACGATGAAGAGGGCCCCAATCATTAGAACAAAGGGAATGTATTCGGAAAGCAAGCTGTGGGCAAGGGATGTGGTGACTGTAGCGTATCCAAAGATACTCCAAAAGGGGGCTAAAAGAGCAAGGGTCCATCCGGCGATGATTTTGCCATAATGTTTGTGCCAAAAATGGGGTACTATGAGGGGAAGCAAGGCCAAGGACAAAAGAATACCGGCAAAGGGTAGCCCCCAGACCAAGCTAAGATCAGCGCCATTGAATGAGCTAGCTGTAGAAAGGCAGGGAAATAAGAGCGCTAAAAACAAGATTTTATACATAGCAGTAAGATACTGAATAAGGGCTGGCCAAACAATACAAATTTTTTTATGATGTGGATACTATTTCTAGAAATTAGAGTGTACGGAGCTTACCATGGAATTCAAACCAGCCAACAGAAACAGGCCTGCCAAACAAAAAATTGTGGTGGGGATTATAGGGTGGATCATTACAACCATTATATTGGTGGGGGGACTTTATTGGTTGTTTTCCTAAGATTTTTTCTGGCTATTGTAGGGTTTTTAGGGGGCACGAATTCTCAGGCGGTGGCTCGACCCGAGTACAGGCTGGATGAAACTCTTTTGCAAACAATTGTGCGGTTGCCAGACGAAAAGGCATTGCGCCATAGGCTTCAGAAGCATTTAGGTGGCAGGACAGAGATTTTTCTTCAGCAATCTAAGTTGCTTGAAGGACTTGCCGGCCAAGACAAGAGCTTTCAGGATATTATTTCGGCAGTGTATGACAGCGGATCTTCTATTCAACTTTCTGCTACACGCAAGACAGAGGTTATGAATGATATTATTTTGCTTATTATTCAAGATCATTCAGAGTTGGAAGCCCAGTTTAAAATAATTGTAGTCCTTGAGGAAATGGGGCTTCTTCGACTTACAGAGCGTATCCCAAAGCCTTAGTTGAATCAATAATGAGCTAGAAAATGATAAGCATCTGATATATTCTAAGGAATAAACTATAAATTTAGGGAGGGGAAATATGAAAATTATAGTCATACTATTCATCGGATTATTAGGATGTGTAAATGCTTGGGCTGCTGCTGGAGAATCTGAAGAAGATGCTGCTTCAAAAGCTGTTTTTTTTAAGGGCATACAAACTGCAATTCTTCAGTTGCCGGATCAAGAAACTATACGACAAAGAGTAAAGGGGGCTTTTTCCGCATCGGACTATTTTCTGGAAACGTCCACCTTGCTTTCTGATTTGGCAGGACAGACAAAAAATTTGCAGGAAATCATTTCAGCGGTGCACGGGATTGAGCCTTATTTACTGGAGATGGCAGCCCCAGTAAAAATAGATGTTGTCAATCGAGTCATTCTTTCTATTATTCAAGATTACCCACGTCGAGTGCTACAATTTCAAACTATTTTGGAGCTTGAAAGAATGGGAGCGCTTACACGTGCACAAATAATTGTTCCAAATCCTTAGCTAGGGTTCTTGGGGCAAGCCCGAGGAAGGCAGCGGGGCGGGCGTGAAAACCCTCTACTTCAAGCTGCTTCTTAGCATCCACAAGGTTTTTTGGCGAATTTCAGATTGGCCGAGCGCAATGTCAGCCGTGCCGTCGTCTTTGCTTTTTGAGGACTCCTCCACCAACTTCAACAAGGTGGCAATCAGTTTCTCATATTCTTTCACCAAGAACTGTAGCATTTCACATTCTGATAGTTTTGTTTTCTCCAAAGCATCAACAGGGGAAAATTTTTCAAATTCTTTAAAGCTACCAGGGGCGTACTCTCCCAGGGCGCGCAGGCGTTCAGCCAACACATCCACGTCCTCTGCCAACATCGTATATTGCGCATCAAACATTAGGTGAAGAGAGTGAAAATTAATGCCTTCAACATTCCAATGACACTTTTGTGTATTCAAAGATAACACATAGGTCCCGGATTGGGCT
Organism: Alphaproteobacteria bacterium; assembly: GCA_037146715.1. Classification (NCBI taxonomy): domain Bacteria; kingdom Pseudomonadati; phylum Pseudomonadota; class Alphaproteobacteria; species Alphaproteobacteria bacterium. The sequence goes on along the minus strand of JBAWWO010000012.1, from coordinate 16,156 downwards.
TCTTTCAGCAGCTGAATAACTTTTTCATTTTTCATAATAGCATCCCCTTTTGTGGCTTTTTTTATATGTATTTTTATGGTAAATGGCTATCTAAAGCTTGTCAAATAATCATTAAAATATGACGGAGGCAACCATAACTATTCTTCAAACCATCGAATCGTTTTTAGATCACCAGAAAAGCCGTCTTTTTCTGTGGATGCCTGTAGCTGTGGCTTTGGGCATTGGGGTTTATTTTAATTTACAACAGGAACCACCCCAAGTGTTGCAGTGGGTATTTCCTGCTTTCTCTCTAGTTCTGGCGGGGGTTATCTATTTTGTGAGTTTTCGATCAGTGCAGGGTGTTCTGATCCTAATGGTTTGTGCCTTGATCGGATTTTCTGTGGCCCAGTTCAGAACCCATTCCTTACAGACACCTCTGTTGCATCGATCTATGGGGATGAAAACTATACAAGGAACTTTGGAAAATGTTCAAGATACGCCCAACGGACGACGTCTTTTGGTGCGTATAGATCACATCAATGAAAAGCAGACGGATCATCCCTTTTTGGTCAGGTTACTGTGCAAAACAAATAAAGATATGTCTTTGCAAATGGGAGATGCAATTGTCTTGAAAGCGAAGATTGCGGCGGTTTCTGGGGCGCCTTATCCGGGGGCCTATGATTTCCGACGACGGGCTTTTTTTGATGGTGTCAGTGGTATGGGATTTGTCACAAAAATTATAGCGGTCACTCCCAAAACCGTATCAGCCAGAGATTCTTTTAAGCGATTTCGGGCTGCGTTAACGGCTTATTTGCAAACCCATTTGACAGGTCAAAATGGTGCGATTGGGGCGGCTCTGCTCACGGGGGATACAGGCGGACTTTCAAAAGAAACGCGGCAACAGTTCGCCGACTCTGGTTTGGCCCACGTGCTGGCCATTTCGGGGCTGCACCTTAGCTTGATTGGGGCTTTGTCTTTTCTGTTTTTTCGGGTTTTATTTGGCCTAATCCCGGGGCTTTTACTGCGGGTTCCTTTGTTTAAATTATCGGCCATAGGGGCCTTGACTAGCAGTTTTCTTTACCTGAATTTGTCAGGGGCCAGCATTCCGACCCAGCGGTCTTTCATCAGTTTTTCCCTGATGATGGTAGCGGTACTGTTAGATCGGAATCCTTTATCTTTACGACTGGTGGCCATTGCGGCCTTGGCTATTTTGCTGATGCAGCCTGAATCTTTGCTGACGCCTAGTTTTCAGATGTCTTTCAGCGCTGTTGTGGCCCTGATTGGGTTCTATGAATGGGGTGGGGTTCCCTTGCAAAGGAGCCTGTCCGACTCATGGCCAAAAAAAATTCTGCTGTACGGCGGGGGTATTATTTTCTCAAGCATTATTGCCTCCTGCGCAACCCTTCCTTTTACTATTTATCATTTTCATAAGTTTTCCCTGCAGGCTATTTTATCAAATCTTTTAGTTTTGCCCTTGCTGACTTTTTGGGTGATGCCTGTGGGCATTATCTGTGTCATTGCCTTTGCATGCGGTTATTCCCTGGATGGGGGTATCAAGATTTTGGGTCAGGGATTGGGCTTGATGCAAAAGGTGGCGGAGCATGTATCAAGTCTTCCCGGGGCCTCAGTTTTTGTGTCGAGCATTCCCCTGTGGGGGCTTGTTTGTTTTGCCTTTGGGGGGCTCTGGCTGCTTATTTGGAAGGGACCTATTCGGTTTGTTGGGTTGGTGGGATTTTGTCTGTTTGGACTTAGTTTTTGTCAGGATGAAAAACCTTTTTTGTTTGTATCGGGGGATGCCAAATCCATTGGAATTGAAAATGGTGGAAAGCTTTATATTTCATCTCCCCGCATCCGATCTTTTCTGCCCGAGGCCTGGGCGGCGCGACTAGGGGTAGACCCAGATAAAACCTTAAAATTTAAAGGCAAAAAGAAAGATAAAGTTTTAGCTCCCGTAGAGTTTTTTGAAGGAGGATGTTTTTTCCAAAGGGGCCCCACGAAAATTGCGTATCTAAAAAACCTGGACTCTTTAGAAAAGGCTTGTGAGCAGGCCGATATTTTGATTGCAGCTGAGCCTCTTAGAAAAGCACGAACCTTTTGTACAAGACCCAAAATTATCATAGATCGATTCGATGTTTTTTTTCAGGGTGCCCATATGATCACAGAAAGGGCAGGGGGATTTTATGTGGAAACAGTTCGGCATTCTCAGAAAGATCGCCCCTGGAGCACTATTCCCAAAAATGAACGATTACTTCGCAAACCTGCGGGATCTTGGACTTCTCGTGTGCGTCAAGTGCAGATCGAAGCCCTCGACCCTGGTTTCATTCGTTCTCCTTAATTTTTTGGAAACGGTACTAGAGATAAGGTTAAAAAACTCTTTGCTTTTAACGGTCGACAATCGCTACAATACGGGCATGACTAAGAAAACAACTTTCCTGTCGGGGCGGTCTGAAACCGTCAAGCTTAAAAAGAAAAAGGGGCGTACTATTTCTTCAAAGAAATGGTTGCAGCGCCAATTGAACGACCCTTTTGTGATGGAGGCCAAAAAGAAAGGTTACCTTTCTCGCGCAGCCTTTAAGTTGCTTGAGCTGGACGAAACCTTTGATTTGTTTAAAAAGAAATGTCGTGTCATCGATTTAGGGGCAGCCCCAGGGGGGTGGACTCAGGTGGTTTTGGAAAAGGTTGATACAAGCAAACCCGAATCCCAAGTGATTGCCTTGGATATTCTACCCATGGATGCTCTTGAGGGGGCCATTTGCCTACAAATGGACTTCACCAAACTGGAATCGGTTGAGGAGCTTTATAAACTTTTAAAGGGTCCTGCAGATGTTGTTCTAAGCGATATGGCGCCACCCTCAACAGGCCACAAAAGCACAGATCACTTACGTATTATTGCCCTGTCTGAAATGGCTTTAGATTTCGCTTTAAAGGTTCTTGCCCCCGGGGGGACGTTTATTTCCAAGGTATGGCAAGGGGGATCAGACGCAGATCTTTTGAAGAATTTAAAAAAGCACTTTAAAACAGTTAAGCACGTAAAGCCTCAAGCTAGCCGGAAAGAATCTGCCGAAATTTATGTGGTGGCATTAGATTTTAAGAAAGCCTAGGTTTTTATTATCGTCCTTCTTACAACGAAACCAATTTCAGGCATTTTTATTTAATCCCAATACAAATATCCAGCACTACATTTTGAGGGTCTTGAGCGCGGTCGTCGTAGATTTCAAAGTCAGCTTGATAGCTTCGGGGGCCACTCAGGTCTTCAGGAGCCATTTGCCAAATTTTTTGCCAGGCTTCAATGCAAACGCCTGGCATAAGGCCGGGGCCCGCCGTGAATTGGGCATAGTTTTGTGCTGGAATGGTAAGAGAGTTTAGGCCCTTTGGCATCTCATTAAAAGAACAGACTTCTTCTCCGATGAAATAAGTGTAATCCCCTTGAAAGTCGTTTTCATAGTCTGTGTAAATACAATAGGTGGTGCCGGGGGATGCGCGATTTTGAATTTTTTCTGGAAGGCCCCGATGAAAATACTCCTGAACTGTGGCCCCAATCTTGGCGGTTGCAGGGTTCATTTCAGCAGCATTGTTGGTACGGGCTGAGATCCCTACAATTTTCATTGCCGGTTTATGGATTAAGATCTTTTTCATTTTCTATAAGGGTACAAAAGGAGCAATTGTCATTATTTTACTATGAGTTTTTTTGTTTTGATAACTATGAAGGCTGTAGGCAGGATTACTTAGGGTCAGTCCCAAACATTTGCTGCCTTCCAAAACATGGGAAGGGGCCGTGCTGGGGGAAATCCAGCACAGGATCCCTCCAAAAACGGCGGAAGCAGCGTGATGGTAATGACCACAGTAAACCCCCATAATTTGAGGATTGGTTAAAATAATCCGCTCTAATTCAGAGCTGTTTTTCAGATTTATTGAAGAAAATAGGGGTTCTTGAACCTCAATAGGAAAATGATGCATAAAAAGCAGAGTGGGTTTTTCGGAATCTTCTTCAAGACGATCTTTAAGCCACTGTATGCGTTCTGGGCATAAAACACCTTCATCTTTATCGGGAATACGCGTATCGAGAATTAATGTTCGAATAAAGCTGCCATTTAAATCGTGTAATGCAAAATGATTGCTCATGAAGGGTTGCTTTGGAAAGACACTTTTTAAGTTTTGAAAGTTATCATGATTTCCGCAGGTCAGAAAATAAGGAGCTTTCAGCTGATCTAATAATTCTTTCGCATGTTCATAAGAAGCCAGATCACCCGTATCCGTAATATCACCCGTGTGAACGACAAAATCAGGATCTAAAGCATTAACTTCTTCGATCACATCTTGCAGACGACGGTTTGTTAAAGTTTCGGTTTTGCTACACCAATGTTCACCTTTTGGCATGATGTGAGTGTCTGTAATTTGAACTATACGAATAAGTGGCTCCATTGGTTCCTCATGAGTTATTGCAGATTGTGTACTGTCGCAGAATGCCAAAAATACTAAAGCATAAAGCAGTATTGAATAAGAAAATTTATGCCATGCCATAAGGCGTCTCCATTGGGATTTACATTAACTAAAGGTCATAATTTTGACAACAAAATTACACCTTCTGTTCTATAAACTACAGAAGGTGTAAAAAAGTTCCCTGTTATTCGTTGATTTCTTTCATTTCTCCAAGGTATTCAAAGCCTGTCACTTTCAAACCCAGATTTTCAGAGGGCACATCATCCGTGGTCCACACAAACTTCATTCTATCAAGATGTGTCTTTTTAGGTCTTTGGAAGCAATACTGATAAGCTGTACCTGCTTTTGTGACAGACATAGCATTTTCAGAACGATACATTACTTTCTTTCCAACGCCTAAAGAACTGCCTTGGAATACTTTGAAAGGAGGCACGTCATTTTGAGAGCTTCCATCTTGTTTCACAAACTCTAAACAAAAATCTTTTGAAAGGCGGCTAGGGCTTTCATAGGCCCAAAAGCGAGAATATTTCCCCCTTTGTTTTTATTAAGTCTATCTTTTGTCAAAAACAAAGTCAAAAATATTCTTTTTCCAGGATTTTAAGTTTTTATCTCTTGAATATATAGGAGCCTTTCGTTAGGTTGGGAACATTCCATGCCCGCGTGGTGGAATAGGTAGACACGACGGACTTAAAATCCGTTGGCTTAACGGCCTTGCCGGTTCGAGTCCGGCCGCGGGTACCACTATTTAATTTAAACGATTTTCCAGACTTCCTTCAACAGGAACAGGGCAATTTCAACTGAGATCAGAATAATAATGATCCACTCGAGCAGAGACGAATGCTGGTGGTTTAGTTCTCCGCCTAACATAGAGAAAAGCTCTTGAATCATTTCCATGCGGCGGTTCAAAACTTCTAAACGTTGGGGAACGTCAAAGTCTTTCAAAATCATTTTATACAGGGATTCGTATTCCGGATATTCCCAAAAGAATTCAGGAATATCTAGCATTTCTGTATGCAAATTCACCGAATGGCGCACAATAAAAATACGGCCCATTTTCTGGGAAATTTCTTTGCGAGATAGGGAGACCTTCCCATGTAATGCCATTTCTTCTGGCATATTTCGCGTATCTTCAATGGCATTCAAAATAACTTCTTCAAAAGTCATCAGCTTAACGGATTGGGACAAAGCAAAAGAAACAACAAGTTTTTTGAAAACTTTCGTGCCAGACAGGGTAATAACCCCGTTGCTTATAAGTGTTTTGGGTTCTTTGCGACTGACTTCGTATTCGAATTCATCTGATTCCTGCTTGTGATAGGGATGGGCTGAGAAATTTTTTAGCGTTTCTAAGATACTGTGTTCAGTCTTTTTAGGAACGTTCCAGAAAACAACACATCCATAATCAAAAAAGAAAATATCGCCCTTTTCTTTGGCCCGAGGAAGGTGAAGAACCTCTTTATTGTGCAGAGAGCACTTGGCGCCCTCACTTTGAAAATGATCGGCTAATTTTTTGAGAGTGTAAGACTCAGCTGTGGAATAGGCAATACAACGCATTTATTCACTATACCAGGGTTCATTAAGAAAAACAACTTTTGAAGAAAAACAATAAAATTTAAATAATAATTAAAATTAACAACAATAAATATTGATTAAAAATTTAATAATAAGTATATAACACTTTATATGAAGAGGTATTTTATGAATAAGTATATATTTTATTTATTATTTTGTTGTTTTTTATTTAATAATTTTGCTAAGTCGTCTTTGTTTTTTGAAATATTAGATGAAAATACTGTGCAACATCCCGTTGCAGCCCGATTAAGTTCTGAATTGCGTATGCCTAACAACGGAAAAATAGAGGCAAGCATGCGGAGCGGTCGTTCAAGTAAAAGAAAATCTTTAGGGCTTTTATCGCCTAGTCATTTGACTCCCGTTAAAATAGAACGTAGGGCTTTATCAGAGCTTACCAATTATATTGGAGATCGTGTTCCCAGTAAAAAAAATCCTAATCCAGTTGTAACACCGCTTAATGCGGGGGCAGTTTTAAGAAAAGCTACTTCTATTGAGATAGGCGCAGTAGGGGGACATTTTGAGTCCTGTGAGTTTTTTGCGCACAAGGTTGACAAAAATGAGCAATTGGTTTTGCAAGCGCATATTTCACCTCTTAAGAAAGATGCTAGGGGAAGAACCAATTTAGAGCGACTTAAATTAGGATATTCACCTTTAGGGGCAGACGATAAACCTATACAATTACACCACTTAACCCAGCAGGATGGGGTATTGGCCGAAATTACTCAATCAACCCATAATAAATATCATGGCAAATTGCATTATAACCTGAAATCAGGAACTTCTAAAATTGATAGAAAAACCTTTGATCGATTCAGAAGGGCTTATTGGAAAAATAGGGGTATTAAATTGAACCAAGCTCTGACCAAATACCAAGCCCTAAAAAAGAAGCTTTTTTAGAAGCGTCCCTACATCCTCTTGGAAATTATTTGACGAGGCTACTTTTTTGTGACACCGTGAAAAAAATAAAGAAAGAATTAGGGGGTATTCGTAAATGAAATTCAAGTTTTTATGTATTGCGTTGATAGGGCTGTATTATGTGCAGGGTGTGCAAGCATCTATGGGAAGTAGGGGGCGTCAAATGCCTGCTGATAAGGGGCATTTGGGTTCAGATATTTTAAAACTTCTACGAGAGCGCTTTCCTGAATCCAATCAACAATCTCTTGAACCACTTGTTGCTGAAATTTTAAAGCGCTCTGATGCATATTGTGTCGTGAGGGAGCGGTCATCATCGCCTCGTCCAACTTCTTCAGTGGAGGAAGGATGGGCTACCGGTTCGAATATTCCACCACCACCTCCTCCTCCTTTTGGAAGCGCGCCACCTCCGCCACCGCCACCACCGCCTGCTCCCTTTTCAGGAACAAAAGGCCATGAGACGCTTTCATTAGCCGAGCAAATAGCCGCTAATAAATTAAAAAAGGGGGAAGAAGTAAGTAACGCCGAGCTGAATCAGGGAGGTAACCCAAAGAGTGCCCTTTTGGCTGAAATACAGGCAGGAAAAAAATTGAAGAAAGTTGAGGTTGCATCGAAGGCTCCTCCCTCAGCAGCTACTTCCGCTGGTGATATTGCAGCACAAATAGCTGCTGGGGTTAAGCTAAAACGGAGACCTAGCCGAGAAGAGAAGCTGGAAGAAAGAGTGGTCACTTCCCCTACTCCTTTGTTTCCAACTTTGAAAAAGACTGGTCTTTTACCAGGGACAGAGAAACCCATACCCAAACCTAGGCCTAGACCAAAATTACCAGAACAAAAAGAGAGTGATGCTTAGAGAGGCATAAGTAAAGAATGGGTCCACGGGAAAGACCCGTTGGATCCATAGGAGCTTACTCCCCAGACATACTCTTAATGGTGCCTGTTGTGCTAAACCCATCCACCAGATTGATCAGCACCACTTGGCCACCGCGGGCTTTCACAAAGGGGCCTCCAACGACTTTGTCGACTGTATAGTCTGACCCCTTGATCAGCACGTCGGGCTCAAGGGCCTCAATCAATTTAAGAGGGGTTTCTTCAGAAAAAATTGTCACAAAATCAACGTCTTGTAGGCTAGCCAGAATCAGGGATCTCTCCTCTTGGTCTTTGATAGGCCGGCTGGGCCCTTTTAAGGTTTTTACGGAAGCATCACTGTTCAGACCGACAATCAGACGGTCACAAGTTTTGTGAGCCTCGTGCAGTAAGAAAATGTGTCCTTTGTGCAGTAGATCAAAACATCCGTTGGTAAACCCGACTTTGTATCCTTTTTTACGCCATTTTCGTATTTGGTCTTGGGCTTGACTCACGGTTCCTATTTTGTCGGCGTACAAATGGCTGAGGGAAGAAAATTGTGAATCCAAAATTTCTTGGGGGCTGACGGTTGCCGTTCCAATTTTTCCCACCACAATAGATCCAGCCAGATTCGCCAGAGATACGGCTTTTTCCAGGGGAACATTCGCCGCCAGTCCAACGGCAAGGGTGGCTACAACCGTGTCACCAGCCCCTGATACATCAAAGACTTCTTTTGCTTGTGTAGGGTAGTGAAGGGGGCTTTTTTTGTCTTGAACCAGGGTCATGCCTTCTTCACTGCGCGTGGCCAACACATTATGAATACCAGTATTTTGAATCAACCAGTGGGCAGCTTTTTCTACCTCTGCATTCGTTTTACAAGGGAAACTAGTTGCTTCTTGCAGTTCTTTCCGGTTGGGCGTCACAAGGGTAGCCCCCCGATAAATGCTAAAATCCTTGCCCTTGGGGTCAACGATTGTGGGAATCTTATGAGCCTGTGCCATCTTTAAAAGGGGCTTAAGCACATAGTCTGGGTGCAAAACGCCTTTGCCATAATCAGATAAAACCAACACTTTGACCTGAGGCATTAGCTTTTCGACTTGATCTAAAATCTTGTCATACACATCCTTGTCAAAGGTCTGAATTTTTTCATAATCAACCCGCAGAAGTTGCTGCTGTTGGGAGCAATATCTATTCTTCAAAATTGTCTGAAAATGGGGTAGTGCCAACAGGGGTTTGGGGGATATATTTTTTTCCGTACATAAGCCTTTTAAAGTTTCCCCATAAACATCTTTTCCCAGTATGCCCACCATATGAGGTGTTGCGCCCAAGGCCGCGATATTTGCAGCCACGTTGCCCACGCCGCCTAGAGTGTAAAACTCCCGGTCTACATTCAAGACAGGAATAGGGGCCTCGGGTGAAATGCGCGAAACGGTGCCGTACACATACCGGTCAAGCATCAGATCCCCCACGCAAAGAACGTGGGCTTTGGGAAAGGCAGCTAAATAGGTGGCTAAATCGTCCATGGTTTTACGCAGGAAATGTTTCTATTTTAAGTTCTTTTTCTAAGGCATCGCACAGCATTTGCCCAATCATAATATGCATTTCTTGAATGCGGGCTGTGGTGTTTGATGGCACAATAATCATGGGGTGGGCAATACCGTGTAAGTCTCCGCCCCCTTTGCCGGTTAGGGTAGCAGCCACAATCCCCATTTCTTTTGCTTTGGTTAGAGCCAGGGTAATGTTGGGACTTTTGCCTGAGGTCGTAATACCAATGGCCACATCCCCTGGTTTGCCAAGGGCTTCCAGCTGACGGGAAAATAAAAATTCAAAGCCCAAATCATTTCCAATAGCTGTTAAGGCTGATGTATCCGTGGTTAGGGCGATTGCCGCAATGGGAATGCGGTTGTGACGATACCGTACAACAAGTTCTGTGGCCAGATGTTGGGAATCCCCCGCGCTGCCACCATTTCCGAAGAAAATAATCTTTCCACCTTTTTGAATACAGGTGACGCAGTGCTCTAGCAATTCACAAAAGGGTTCGTAAATAGCAGACTGTGTTTTTTGAACAACATCCGCATGTTCTTGAAATTCCGCGTTAAAAAAATTCTCAATTGAGGTCATGATTGGCTCTTTCTTTCCTTAGGGGTTAGGGGGCAAAATCCACTAACACTTCTTTAATCTTTGCAGATTCAACATAAGGATAAACGGAAGAAAATTCAACCTTTTCTCCGGGCAGCACAACATCTTTTTCGGGGGCGACTGTTGATTGATACAGCAAACATCTTGAAGGATCTGATTTTGTGCCAAAATTAATAAATTCATCAAACCAGCTGGCGGGCATGCATTCTCCAGTCCCATTTAACTTGATTTGTATTTGGGGGGCTTGACGAACGGACTGAGATGTATTTTCAACAAAGCCTTTTACTATAACGGAGGGGCGGTCGTTATACGTTGTGCGGCTCCAAGAGGTATCACGCAATTTAAAATGAGATGAAGAAATCGTTGAAATGTTCAGGGTATCATACAGAGGCTGGGCTTCTGGCAACAGTTCAACAACTGAATTTTTTCCGAAATATAGGCCTGAGGAAATTAAGCCCAGCAGCACAACAATCATAAAAAGTCTTCTGCCAAAAAAAGAGTGGGCTGACACGAATTCCTCTTCCAGGGCTTCATCCGTTTCTTCCTCGGCGACTTCCTCAGTAACGATATCGTCAGATTCAGGAGTGTTGGCTACTTTTTCATCCAAGCCTTCATAGGCGGGGTCCATAGGGACTGGTTGGCTCTGCAGGGCATCTTGCTTAGAAATACGCCACACATGCTGACAGTTCGAGCATCTTACTTGGCGAGAATAAGCAGCAAACTCTTTCAGCTCAGCCTCAAACTGAGCACTACAAACAGGGCACTGCACGATAATTGCAAAACTTTTAACCATACTTTTACGATAAATGAAACGGGATGATTTTGAAAGGGCAAACTTAAGGGGCGGGGAGACAGTTATTCTTTTGATTTGTCCTCTGTCACTTCAGGATACTCACTGGGATTGTTCAGGAAATACTGGGTGCCGTAACTGGCGGAGGTTCCATCAACATAATCCACAAAAAATCGTTTCTCAAAACCGCCTCGGGATTCTTTTTTCGCCAGGCGTTTTTCTTCAATTTGATCCATAGAAAGGCCCAGGGTTTTTGAAAGGGCGTGCATGACCTCTGACAGGTCGGCTAATTCCTCAAGGGTTTCTTCAATCGTTTTGGCATGAATAACTTCCAGAGTTTCTTCACGAAGCTTATCTTTCAAACGTTCTAAATATTCGGGGGTATCCATGGGGCGCTCGACAAAAGACATACCATGGGAACGCATAAGGTCTGTGGTTTTATCGCGGATAAGTTTGTTGACCTGAAAACGACGTATTTTCATAAGTTATACTTTTTACAAGCCCCAATAAATGGTGGAGGTGAACGGGATCGAACCGATGACCTCCTGCGTGCAAGGCAGGCGCTCTCCCAGCTGAGCTACACCCCCCCAATACGGGACTTTATTTATATACCCGAATCTTCTTGCCATAGCAATGAAGAAACTGGTGGGCCTGGGAAGACTTGAACTTCCGACCTCACGCTTATCAAGCGCGCGCTCTAACCAACTGAGCTACAAGCCCTAACCATATATGTTGGTGGAGCTAAGCGGGATCGAACCGCTGACCTCTACAATGCCATCGTAGCGCTCTCCCAGCTGAGCTATAGCCCCAACATGATGAACAAAATACCATTCCCGAAAAAAGTTGCAAGCTTTTTGTTGAGTATTTCGTGTTAAATGAGGAATGGATCCTCGGATCAAGTCCGAGGAAAGCAGTGGGGGTGGGGAAGGGAGCAGTTTTGCGAAGTAATCGTTAATTTGTGGGGAAGGGGACTAACTCACCGAATCCATGGCTCCTTCATTTCCGAACTGATATTTCGGCAGCCAGGCAATCAGAAGAATACCGGGCAGAGCCGCGATAATCGTAATGAAAAAGAAGGAAATCCAGTTTTGATGCAACTGGTCAACTACCCAGCCGCTAAAGCTCGCGAGCGGAGTGGATAGAGACCACAGAGAGGTCAACAGAGCAAATTGGGTTGCCGCAAAGTTTAGCTTACACAGGCGCGACAAGTAAACGAAGAAAGCGGCAGTCGTCATGCCACCCGTGATGTTTTCAACCGCTACAGATCCATATAAAATGCCCAAGTCATTCTTAAAGTAGGCTAAAACCATAAACATAGAATTGGAAAAAGCATGCAAAAGGCCACACACGAGCAGACATTTGAAAATGTGATACCGTCTGACCAGGGCGCCCCCCAAGAACCCGCCCACGATGGTGGCGCAGATGCCAAAGATGCCGGTGACTGAAGCAATCTGAGTTTTGGTAAAGCCAATGTCCAGATAAAAAGGGGCGGCCATATTATTGATCATGGCGTCTCCAAAGCGGTAGAAAATAACAAAAAGAAAGACCAGAGGCCAAAGGCTAGATCTGTTGGCGAATTCTTGAAAAGGTAATACAACCGTCTGATACAGGGTGTTGGTGGTGGTTTTGGGGTGAGGGGGCTCGGGGTTCATCAACGTCGCAATAATTCCAATACCAATCAGCATGGCCATGACAATATAGGCAAGCGGCCAACTGAAGTTATGGGCCAAATAAAGGGGGCCGGCCTTGGCGGTAATAGATCCCAAACGATAGCCAAAAATCAGCATACTGATGCCTGGGCCGGTCAGGTCTTTATTCAAAATTTCAATACGGTAAGCGTCAATAATGATATCTTGCGTGGCGGCAAAAAAGGCTAAAATGCAGGCGATGCAGCCTGTATACATTAGATCTCCTTGAGAAGGGTTTGATTGACCCATCATAATAAGGCCCAGCACCAAACACACATGCACCAGCAAAAGCCAGCTGCGTCGTTGGCCTAGGCGATGCAAAAAAGGAATCTTGATGGCGTCCACCATAGGCGCCCATAAAAATTTGATGACATAGGGGATGCTGACCAGGGCAAAAAGACCAATACTAGTGTGGTCAATGCCAATTTCTTTCAGCCAAATCTGGGGAGTTGTAACCGCCAGAAAAAACATCATTCCATAGGGGAATGCAAAGAAGCCAATGCTTAAAACGCGAGGTGAAAAATAGGCTTCAAAAAAAGATTTGGGGAAGAATTTTTTCATTTCCCCTTTTCCCTAATCTTCCCGTGAAGAGCGTTTTCTAGCATTAGGATCCAGATGTACTTTTCTAATACGAACAGACGCAGGCGTTACCTCAATCAATTCATCCGAATCAATATAGGAAATAGCCTGCTCTAAGTTCATGGGGCGGGGCGGAGTCAACCGAATCGCATCATCCTTACCCGAAGCCCGAACGTTGGTCAGTTTCTTTTCCCTTATAGGGTTTACTTCCATGTCGCTGGGGCGTGAATTTTCCCCAATCACCATGCCTGTGTAAAGTTCATCACCGGGGGATACAAACAGCACCCCACGATCTTCAATAAACCACAGGGCATAGGAAACAGCTTTTCCTTGTTCTGTTGAAATCAAAACACCATTTCTGCGACCAGAGATTTCGCCCTTGTAAGGACCATAGCTATGGAAAGAACGGTTCATGTTCCCTGTACCGCGGGTATCTGTCAGGAATTCATTTCTATACCCAATGAGTCCACGGGTTGGAACAATAAATTTTAGCCGAGTCTTTGCCCCGTCGATAGGGAACATATCCAGCAATTCACCCTTCCGGATACCAATTTTTTCAACCACGATGCCTACATAGGGTTCATCTACGTCGACTTGCAAGTCTTCCATAGGTTCCAGGCGTTCCTTTGTAACGGGGTCTGTTTTGTACAAAACGCGAGGCCGGCTGATGGAAAGCTCAAATCCTTCACGGCGCATGGTTTCAATCAAAACACCCAATTGAAGTTCTCCGCGCCCTGCTACTTCAAAAGAATCCTTTGCGTCTGACTCAGTCACCTGAATGGAAACGTTGATTTCTTTTTCGTGGAATAGACGGTCACGAATCATACGAGAGGTCAATTTCTTACCTTCACGGCCCGCTAGAGGAGACGTATTCACGCTGAAAGTCATAGAAAGGGTAGGTGGATCAATGGGAATTGTCTTCAACGCTTCCGTGACGCTTGTATCCGCAATGGTGTCTCCCACTGTGGCATCGGGAAGACCGGCTAGGGTTATAATGTCTCCTGCTTCTGCTGAGTCAACAGAAATACGGTTAATACCGCGGAAGGCCATAATTTTGCTGATTTTTCCTTGTTCCTTGACTGTGCTGTCAGGGGCCAATACCTTTACAGGCATGTTGACGGATACCTTGCCTGATGCAATACGGCCCGTCAAAACACGCCCCACGAAGGAATCATATTCCAAAATAGTTGATAAGAACTTAAAGGGACCAGATTTATCTACATTAGGGGGGGAAATGTGGTCGCAAATAACTTTGTAGAGAGGCTTTAGATTTTCCCGGGGATCATCCAGATTCAAAACAGCCCAACCTTCGCGGGAAGACGAATAAACGATGGGGAAATCCAGCTGTTCATCTGTTGCGTTCAAAGAGGCAAACAAGTCAAAAACTTCATTCACAACTTCTTGAGGGCGGCCATCTGGGCGATCAATCTTGTTCACCAAAACGATAGGCTTTAATCCCTGGGCCAAAGCCTTGGTCAATACGAATTTTGTTTGGGGCATGGGGCCTTCTGCTGCGTCTACCAACAAAACAACACCATCAACCATATCTAGAATACGTTCAACTTCTCCACCGAAGTCAGCGTGTCCAGGGGTATCAACGATGTTTAGGCGCACGCCTTCCCACTCAACAGATGTACATTTGGCAAGAATCGTGATGCCACGTTCTTTTTCTAGGTCATTAGAGTCCATCACCCGTTCTTCAATTCTTTCATTTGAACGGAAAGTTCCGCTTTGATGCAACAGGGCATCCACCAAGGTTGTTTTACCATGGTCAACGTGTGCAATGATGGCTAAATTTCTAATATCCATTTTGAATCCTATTTTTAATACAAAGGGCCTTATACCATACCATGAGATGAATTCCCAGAAATATCTAATATCTGGAAATTTAAGCTCAAAATAACTTTGCTTTATTCTTTCTACAAAATCTAGTAATTAATAGCCCCGTTCAGGTAGCTTTTTTGCGTATGAGATAAGAATATCTATGTTTTTCAGGGCTTCTTCTGGTTTGGCAAGTTCTATGTTTCTGGCTACAGATTCTTTTAGACTGGCCAATAGTTCCAATTTTTCAGCCCGTGTTTTGAAAGAAAGATCACTATTGTCTTGAATGATCCGATCTATCTTTGAAATTATTTTGGTTGAGAAAACTTCATAGATATTCGCTAACAGGCCGATTGTAGATATACTTTGGGTTTGAGAAACAACACCCACGCAGGAAAAATGAGCTCCCTCTTCTATAAAAATAGGGGCGCCACTCATGCCCATTGTAAAGGGACCGCAAAGTTCATCATACATTTTATTTTCAGTAATAAGGCGATGATATTGTCGACTTTCTGTGGGGTCAAAAATTTCATCTTTTCCTTTGAATAAACTGTAAGATTTGCTTGCTGTTGGCAAAGATTTTATCTGTTGTACGAATCCTTGTAAAAGAGGTCTATGGACAAAAGAGTTTCCTTCTTTGACAATAAAAGGATTGGGGGCTGGGTTTGTTTTTGCAGGATAAGCTTTTTTCTCCATTCCATGCCAACATTCTCCCGTACTAAATTTAAAGTGTGGAGTAATGCCTACCCCGAGTATTGTCCTTTTTTTTTGAATAAAATCTAAAGGTTTTAACACTATTAAGGGGATCTCCCGACTGACAGGCGTTGAAAGTTTCAGTACAGCAATATCTGTTGGGATTTTAAATGTGTCCTCCTTTACCCTAAGGAAAGGAGAAAGATTTATAATGTAGTTTTCTATAGCCTCAATAAGTGTACTCCCCTGTATTTCGGTTCGAGTGTATTTAATCGCTTTATAGTCAGACAGGGGGAAAATTTTTTCAACGGCTATAAGATTTGTAGACTTTTTAACTTCAGTTGGATCAAATTTGAAGTTTTTGTTCATGGATAATTCTAAATTATCAAAGCTTGCATAGAACGAGCTGTTAGGAGTTGAAATAATATTGTGCAAGGCTGTTAGCGCAAACTGAGGGTGAATTAAGAAACAACTGCCTAAGTTACCACTTAAGTCGTGACCTGAACCGTTGGAGGATAGTGTTAGAAACAGACCAACACTATTAATGGGAAATTGTTTCTCTGCTAGTAACTTGCATGAGGCTTTGTTAGCCTCATAGGGGTCTTGAAAAGACCCAAATGTGTTAGCAGACAAAATAGCTAACAATAAAAAAAAAGGGGCTGAAGTAGCTAAGACCTAAAAGAGGGTCTATAATAGCTAGAAT
>JBAWWO010000011.1 GCA_037146715.1 Alphaproteobacteria bacterium | reverse complement strand
AAAAAATCCAGAAATTTAGAAAATCCCTCAGACCTCACTTATGCAACAAGGTCCATCTCTACTGGACTCTGACCAATCTCAATTGAATTCCCTACAACTTTCAAAAAAGATGTATTATTCTGCTTCATGTTTAAATCACTGAAACAACTTCTTCTTTTTGCTCTTTATTTTGTTTTTTTTGAGATAGAGGGTCTTCAAACTCGAACTTTTCTTGCCTTGTAGAAAGGGCTTCTGAAAATTGTGTTTTTGGTTTTTCAACGTATTTTATTTCTGTTTTTATTTCTTGAACCAAGAAAGTTGGTGCGATAGATTCTGGCTTCTCTAGCTTCATTTCAATCTTTGTGATGGGCCAGTTACCAGGATATTTCAGATAACAGGATAGATCTGGAAGAAGGGCAATTTCTGTGGGAAGAACAAGAAGATGTCGTTTTTCGAAAGAGTTAAGATTAACTCCGTCTCGAATGGTATTTGCCCCGTAAGAAATATTTTCCTTCACGTCATGAATTTCTTGTTCCCCGAGTTTGTCAGAAAGATATTGGCATGTTTTTGGTTCATCTGTTCTAAAAATGAGAGAAGTATTAAAAAGATTCATCATAGACTGTGCTTCGGCTTGTTTGTAGATATCGTAGAGCTGAGGCATGTTTTGAATGCCCGCTACAATACATCCCCCAAACTTTCTGGATTCTGCCAAAGCTGTTTGAAGAGAGGGGATTTTCTGAAGGGCAGGGAGCTCGTCTAAGATAAACCATACTCGTCTCTTAAGGTCATAAGCTTTTTCATGATCAAGAGACATAAGGGCATTAAAGGCCATATCTAACCATGCTGTTAAAAGAGGTCTTATGGTTGCCCTCTGATCTGGTGCCGCCGTTAGAAAGAGCCAGGAGTCATCATTTTCTTGTTTCATCCAATCTCTAATGGAAAAGGGTGTTGTTGTGTCTTGAACATACAAAAGGCCTTTGATGTGATCTGTTAGACTTCCCATGATAGACGTACTCATCTTGTCCCCTTGAGAGGAAACAAGGTATGTTGCGGCGGTTCCTTTGAGGAATTCTTCCAGTTCAGGAATGGATGTCCCTAAAAGCATCTGACATAACTCTGATGTTTTCTTAGAGTTTTCAAGTTTCTCTAAGGTGCTCGATAAAACTGTCCTTGCCGCCTTTTCCCAAAACTTATCTGAGTGCGTTCCATCATTAGGGATGAGGGCTTCTGCAAAGGCATCATAATGGGACTTCATCAAGCAGTCTGCCCAAGGAGACCAATGAACTGTTCTCTGATCTAAAGGATTAAGGATAATGTCTTTTCCTTCTCTGTAATATTTTGAAACGAAACTGCCATTAAGGTCTACAATAATGGCTTTCTGGCCTTTAGCTCTGATCTGAGGCAGAAGTTTATGGAGTGCATTTGTTTTACCAGCCCCAGTTGTTCCTGATAGAAGCATGTGGAGGGTTTCAGCTCCCTTTACAAGAGGTATTCCATCAACCTGAATATCTGAGGCCTTTCCTTTTTTCCTTAAGAGATTCTTCAAGGTTTTTGGGGTTACCAAGCTTCCTCCTCGTTCGATGGTCTTTTGATGCTTCTTCCATCCCTTATACATAAAAGCTCCAATGGAGAGAACAATCCCACCACAAAAAGACGCCATTAATTGCCGTAAAAAGTAAATACTAAAAAAGAAACTAAAGACTCCCTCCACTCGTTTAACCGCTAAGAAGGGAACGTTCCATTGTAGATAAGAATAAGCCCTTAAGGTCATCCATCGTTTAAACTCAAAATGATAAAAAGAAAGCATAGTTGTCCCATAAGCCTTATTGCCTCCAAATAAACTAAAGAAGCTTAATTTAAAAGAGGCCCACCAACTGACAACATAATGATATAGATCTGTGACACTTAAATCAGACCACGCACACCAAAAAACCCACAAGATCATACAGCCAAATCCCATTAGCAAAGAGGCTCTCATCCCCTGGGCAAACATCCTCATTTGATGGGTAATGACTTGACTGCCTCGCGTAAAATTACCGACAGAGTTAGATTTGGACATGATGATAATCTTTCTGCTTCTTATTCACTCAATATGTTAATAACTAAATGAATCATGATTTCTTTTTGAGAAGGTTCACTTTGGGCAATCAATAGAGCTAAGGCTAATAATCCATTTTCATTAAGATTGTGGGAGATTTGTTGTAAACTCAGGTAAAGAATAAAAAGAAAACTTCCAATTCTCTTATTACCATCCACAAATGGGTGATTTTTTATAACAAAATAAAGCAAATGAGCTGCTTTTTCTTGCACAGATTTATAAAGAGGGGTTCCATCAAAAGTCTGCTCTATGCTCCCTAAAATCCCCTCAAGTCCTTTTTCTCTTTCTATTCCAAACAAAGAAGAAGCTTCTTTGTGAGTCTCCAATTCCCTTTTAAAAATATTAATGGATTTGAGAGACTCTTGATAGGTGAGTTCAACAATTGAGGGTTGAGTATTTTTAGGAAGAGTTATTTTTTCTTCATCATAGGCTAACAACAAGTGCCATGTTTTTGAAAACCTCATAATGAGTTGTATAGCTTCAATTCCTACGTCATTTGCTAATTCCTGGCTCTTTAGAGTTTTTTGAAGCAGTTGGACAGTTGATTGAAGTTCTTCAAATCCTTTTTTGGCAATTTGGTGTTTATGAATAGAATAACCTTTAATAAGGTGATCTTTAAGAACAGTTGTAGCCCATTGTCTAAATTGGGTGCCTTGTTTTGATTTTACACGGTATCCTACTGATATAATGACATCAAGATTGTAATGTTGGATATTATAGATTTTTCCGTCGCTGGCAGGTATCCGGAAATTCCGGACAACTGAATTTTTACTAAGTTCTCCTTCTTTAAATATATTGTTAATATGTTCAGAAATTGTTCGAATATCTTTATCAAACAACTCAGCCAGTTGTTTTTGAGATAACCAAACTGTTTCATGATCTAAATTTACGTCAAGCTGGATACTCCCATTTTGGGATTTATATATAATAATTTCAGACATATTGTTTCCTTTCTTTTACTGAATATTTTCTTCGTTTTTTTCAAGTTCTTCTGTTAACTCTTCTTTTAATTCCATTTCATCAGGAAGAGATTCTTTGATCTTTTTTTCTAATTCCTTATTTAGTTTATATTCAGATACTCCTAGAGGTCTCTTCAGGCCATCCAAAGAATATTTTACAGTGATATTTCTTTTGTCTTTGCATAAAATAATCCCAATGCTTGGGCTATCATCTTTGTGGCGTAATTGATGATCCACCAAGTTTAAATAGAAATTCATTTTCCCCGCATGTTCAGGTAAAAACCTTCCAGTTTTGAGCTCAATAATAACGTAACATCTTAACTTGAGGTGGTAGAAAAGAAGGTCGAGATAGTAGTCTTCGCCTTCTAACTCAATGTGATACTGATTTCCTACGAAAGAGAACCCTTTGCCAAGCTCTAGTAAAAAATTCCGAATGTTATTAATAAGGGCATTTTCAAGATCTTTTTCGTGTACCTCTTCTGCAATGTTTAAAAATTCAAGATTGTAAGGGCTTTTAACAAGCTCATGGGCAAGGTCAGATTCTAGAGCAGGTAACGTCTCTTTAAAATTTGTAATCGCTTTTCCTTGACGACCATACAAATTACTCTCAATTTGATGCACAAGAACATTACGAGACCAACCGTTTTCAATGGTTTTTCTGGCATACCAAAGACGGTTTTCAGTGTTTTTAATTTTATCCATCAAGGCCAGATTATGGTACCAGGTAATTTCTCCAAGTGGTCCTTGGAGAATTAGATCTCCCTCATACTCTGCAGAAAAACGTCTCATATAATGTAAATTAGAGACACCCAAACCCCTCATTTCTGGAAACTCTTTTCTTAAATCATAGGATACTTGCTCAATTACTTTCGCACCCCAGCCTTCTTTTTCTTGCATTTCAAGAACATGTTTCCCAATTTTCCAGTAAAGGAGAACCAACTCTTTGTTAACAGCAAGATTGGCTTTGATCCGTGCTGTTGCAATTTCTTTTTTTAGGGTTTCTATATAGGATTTGTAAGATTTATCGAGGTTCATAATTAGTTGCTCCATTGTTTAAAAGATTACGATTATATTTCCATAGGGTTGGTAAAAATCCTCTTAAAATACCTTTTTTCAACTCCTCTTGATAGCGTGTAATTTGTGAGTTTAACAACTTCCCTCTCTCAAATTTGATGTTTTCTAAGAAATCTGCTATTATTACAGGGATAACGGAAGATAAAAAATGATTAATATATCTAAATTTAAAAAGCTCAAAATTAAATTCTTGGCACCTGTTAGCCTCTATTCTTATGGACTTACTATTTTGACATTGATTCCTTTTTGGTTGGTTCTTAAAGTTTTTAATCTTCATGGGTATTGCATTATTGCTTTTCTTCCCCTTAACCTTGTCATTCAAACTTGGATGTACAAAACTAAAGGTCTTAAGAATTCTCAGTTTGTTGATAAAAAATGGCTTAAAAAAACCCATAAGATGACCCCACCTCAGTTGGACAAATATATGACTCTCAACTTTTGGGGTTATGGCCTGATGAAAGTTGTTTTTATTATCCTTCTGATTATTTTCCCCCATAAGGAAACTGCTGTGGTCTTTTTGCCATTCTATTTTGTAGGTTTTATTTTGATTAAAGCTATGTTGGCTCGATTCAATTTTATTGTATTTCCAAAGGGATTTGTGAAAGCAACTACACTCTATGTATCTCATCCAATAAAAAGCAGGACCCTTGATTTGGCTTTGGCTTCCCAAGGTACGTACTATATGAAAAAGAGACATTAAATTTATCATTCGTCTAATTTCTTTCGAGCGTTTGGATCCATCAAACCAATATCTTCTAATACTCTTTTGCCTCCTTTGTCCCAAGCCACTTTTAGGGCGCGGCGGGCGACTCCTTTTTCATCAAACTTTCTAAACTCTTTTTGAGCAGCTTGTCTCGTGTCTTTTAGCCTATCCTCCATTCCCTCCATTTTTTGATCAATAGTTCCAAAGTCAGGAGAATTCTGCTCAACTTTAGACGATGTATTTTCGTAGAATTGATCCATGTTTTGCTCAGATGTTGAAGCCGTACCGAATCCAACTCCTTCTTGAGTGGCTTGGTCTCTCACTCCATGAGAGGGATCGGTCATAGAGGACTTCTTTTGGAAGACACTATTTTTATAGGATTGATAGTGATCATCTATGGAAGTACTACTTAAAGGCCCTGATTTTGATTCTAACCATGAGCTGATATTTTGTGTCCAACCTTGAATGTAGCTGGAAGCTTCTTCTCTGAAGGAAGAGGCATGATCTGAAGACCATTTTGCAGCTGTTTCTTTGCTCCAATTGTGTTTAGCTGCTACATACTCTAAGACGTCATCGTTAAGATTTTGAGTAATGTTGATTCCTTGAGATTCCATGAGAGAACTCATTTCTTGTAAGCGGTCAACTTTGCTTTGTTGAGCAGAAAGTTGAGAGCTATAGTTTTGAGTATCTGTCATGCTCGACCTAAATGACTCAGCTGTTCTTTTGGAAGAGTCTTCTGAGAAACTCACATTATCGGTTAAAGCTGCATTGAATCCTTGACTCAACCGTTCTGCAACATCGCGATTAATCCCTGTGTCTCTTGCAAATTGTCTAAAATCTTGTTTACCAGCATCTGAGGTCCCTCCAGTTGAGAAAATACTTTCTAGCACAGGGCCTATCACTGGAATTTTTTCTAAAGGCACGCCAGCTGAAACACTCCAGGCAATACCTTCGGTGAGGGTATGTTGCTTTGCGTATCTCTCGTTCGCAGAGAGCATTTCTTGAGCTGATTTTTGAATATCTCTATTTTCAGATTCAGAGGCTCCCTTTACATGTGCTTTTCCTTGAGCAAAGGCTTTTGTCAGTTCATAAGATTTATCGAGCGCTGTGTTTTTAGAATCCGTATAGGACTCAGATAAGCTTTGCATCGCCTGTTGTTCGCTGCTTAATTGTTCGCTGAACTGAGCTTGGATAGATTCATTTGAATTAATGGCATGACGGGTAGAGCTCATGTGCTCTTGGATATTTTGATATCCTGACGGCCCAGTGGTTGTTCTAAACCGTCCATCATCAGTTGAAGAGGATAAACTATAATTGGCTCCTAATTGTTGCTGAGCTAATTGCATGCTGCCAATTGTTTTGTTATGGAAACTCTGCGTATCAAAACTCTGAGTATTGTCTACAATGCTTTGTCCAAGTCCTGTGCCCACAGTGGGGAGTACTCGTTCCGCCATGGAGACAAGAGCATGCCCACTGCCACTGATCAGCGCCCAAGATAGAAAAGGAATAGAAAAAAAGAGGTTTTGAACGATGCAGTAAGCATTCCATGAAGCATCTGCAAGACCATTTTGGGTAAGCCAACTAATACCCTCTCCATGCGTAAAGAGGACTGTATTAACAGATTTGTTCAACCATAATAGACCCAGACAATTGAGAATCCCAAAGAAAACAGGCCAGCTCTGAACCCAAAACATCATTTTGATC
The DNA here is from genome assembly GCA_037146715.1 of Alphaproteobacteria bacterium. NCBI lineage: Bacteria > Pseudomonadati > Pseudomonadota > Alphaproteobacteria > Alphaproteobacteria bacterium. Next base: position 38,074 of record JBAWWO010000011.1, on the reverse strand, counting down.
CAAGTTCCCCATATTTTGAGTCCTCCTGGCAGAAAGGTACAGGCACAGACAAAAACGAAAGATATAAGTAGAAGACCTAGGAACACTCCTTGAATCACAGGGAGTTGCCTCGCAGCAGTCGCCCCCATAATCAAAAATCCTGTGTTTTGTTGCTCCTCGGCTCTGGTGGCAGAATAGGAAATGAGTCGAGCATATCTGCGTTGCATCCCAAACTTTTCTAGCCCGTCGTCTATTGCTTCTCGACCTGCATTGATGATCATTTGTTGTTCCACTCTCTGATGAGCATTGGAACTATCTTTGGCAATGGTGTGCCACGCACTTTCTCCTACCAAAGTCATAGCTTTTTGGGACTCTGCAGGGTTTTGAGAAGAAATCCCTGGGAGAACTTGATCAGCAAGTCTGGAAAGGGCGCGGGCACTTTCTTCTTTCATGGCTGGATTTAGTTTCTCAGGCACCTTAGAACACATCATAAAGGTGGGTTTACCCGTACTTTCTTTCCAGTACATCCCAAGGCCTGGATGAGGATTACTCTTCATGAACTCTAAAATATTGGTGCTTTTAAGAGCTTCCTCTTTGCCTGGCGCAATGTTCGTATATAAATAGGGCCAGGTAAAACATTGATCTACATAGTTTTTTACGTTCTCTCGCAGAATAGGATCTGCAACCACTAGATTTCGACTGGAGGCCATAAGATAGGCTGCCAACATGGGACCAGATTTCCCGTACGTAAGGTCTGCATAATCAGCAGGGACAAGCCTTTCTTCAATGGCTTCTGTTAAATGATAGGCAATGGAGCTGGATACATGAGCGATGAGGGCAGGGCCCACAGGGACGTTTTCAACCCGGGAGTAATGGTGGAAGGTATCTACTTGGTCAATGATGTTGACAGTCACACGAGGTACAAACATAAGATTGAATATAAGGATAGTAGGGAGCATCCAGACCTTAATGAACGCTCCAATGTTTCCTCCATACATGGCTTGTAGCCCTGCCCATAGGGCTCCAACGGACGCTGATAAAGCTAAAACAGGCCTAAAAAAGACATTCTCGTTTTGACACAGAAGAGCTAATACATTTAAAACCTTCTCAATGATCTCTCCGCTCCCAAAAGTGTAAATTGAATAGTCCATACCATACTTCCTTTATCTTAAGAATTGAGTCCGTTTATAAGCCTGATCCTTTTTTCTTCCATCTCTACCATTTGATTCAATTGAAAGATGGCTTGATAGGTGAGGGGGCCTTGCCTTAGCTTTAATTGGGTTTTTAACCCCTGAAGTCTTTTACCAAAGGCTTCAAGTTGAGAACTTTCTTGCTGATGGGCCTCTAAAAGATGTAGGTGGGATTCGACCTCTGACAGAATCTTCTCTAATTGGGAGAGCAAGAGCTGCAAAGCTATGTAATCTAAGATAGGTTCAAAGTTAGCGGATCCTCCTGCAGCAGAAAATACTTGGATATACTTCCATAAGGGAACAGACACTACATCATTAAGAAAGAGGATGTCGTGTTCAGATAAAGCTTTGCCCTCTGTATATTTATCTTGAAGTTCATATATTTTTTTAGATATTTTGTCTTTAAGACCTTCTTTGAGAGTCAATGGAACGCTTTTAGGTCTCAAGCATTTGCTCTTATCTCCCTCACAAGATAATCCGTCCAAAGTGCCTCCTCGTAATAACGTATCCCAAGTCCTATCGTCAGCGGCTTTCCCTGCATAGGGAATATGAATAAAACGGTCTCCTTCTTGTCGATGAACAATAGTTCCTGTCATGGTCTGCCAGAATTCTTTTTCTTCATCTGGTAAAAGGCCTTCCCCGGTAAGTTTTTTCAAAATATGCCAGATAAGATTATATTCGCCTGAGAGTTGATCTGGATTCTTTTCTTGAGCTTGTTTCGCTCCTTCAGCTATTTTATCAGGGGATCTACATTTTTCTTTTGCCCCAAACCAATCTTCTCCCCCTCCTTGTTTTTTAACATCGATACAAGCGTGTTCTTGAAAAGCTGTCCCTTTTGGGAGGGCTGACGCAAAGATTTGTTGGACCTGTCGACAGTCTCCCACCATGAGAGAATTAAAATCCAAGGCCATTTTACGGAGTGAAGAGAGGAGATTTTCAATTTGGGGTGCCATGGTCTTTAAAGCTAGTTGCAGGGCGTATGTTTGGGCTTGAGTGCCCATCTGCCTTAATAAATTCCCCAACTGCTCTCCACCCATAAAAGAAACACCCCCAAAATATGCATCAATACCGCTACATCCTGCATTAAAAGAAGGGGGAGAAATGGTGATAGGCTGATATGCCCAATTTTTCTGTCTCACCATCAACCCTCCGCCTGTATAATATCCCGCTGCTTGATTCTTAAAAGATCCCGGACCTGAGGTATTCACATCTGTTCCCATGGCTCTAAAAAACTTATCCATCGCGTTTGTCATGGAGTGCCCTGCAACTGGCAAAATGATTAAGACTATGAAAACAGAAAACCTTAAATATCGTCCCATAATGCGTAATTTTTTCATGTCAAATCCTCTTTGAGGGGAACAGGAGATTCTTTATCCTTCTTTTCAAAAGTCTGTTTATAGATGAGATTCGCGTTCTCCTCTAAAACGGAAATAGAATTAAGGCCCCAGCTTAAAGGAAGCACTTCTTGTGTGAGGGGATTGACCAAGAAGAGGGCAGGGAAGATGCCCTGGGGATTGAGCTTTCGAATAGTTCCATTATCCATCACGGCAGAGGGGAATTCTTTAAGCCCTCGTGTGATGTGATCCCCTGATACGACCTTCACGGCAAACCCATAGGTATCTGCAAATTGTTTTACGAACGGGGCAAAAGCATGGCAATACGTACAATCTTCCTTAAAAAAGAAAAATAACCCAAAGTTTTTAGCAAGCGTTTGTAAATTTTTACCGAACTCCTTATGAGATTCTTCTTTTAAAAGTTCTCTGTGAACTCGATTTCCATGGGCATTTTTTTGCCAATGATAAGAATCTTGGAGCAAGACCCACTGCCACATTTTCTGAAAAGCTTCAGCCTGGCGCATAATGCGTTCTTGAAAGTATTGAGCCTCTTTCACATTCTGATAACTGGGTTCTAAAACAGCCTTAGCTGTTGCCCGTTCAAATGCTTTCTGTAACTCCGCCATTTTTTCAAGAGGATCTAAGGTGCTATAAGGGGCAGGGGAGGAAGGTTCCTTTTTCTGTTTCTGCTCTATCCTTTGTTTTAAAGCTGAATACCACAAGAATCCCTCAGGCGCTGTTTTCTTAAAATCCTCTTTCGAAGTCTTAGAAACAGGGTCTATACCTCCTGCGTTACTGAGAGAAACGAGAGTCCACCCTATCATGATTTGTACGAGTATCCACATTAGAACACCACCTGGGCTTTATCTTCTTCTCGATCTTTACGGGAAGGAGGAGATCCATGGAGACTATAAGATCCAGGACTCGCATTTTTTCTCACAAACTCCTCTCGGGAATTCAGTTGGTTCTTTAGGGTTTTTGAATAGTCCTGAGACCCGCTTTCTGCAGAGGAGGGCAATCGAGATTTCCAGTTATCTTGGAAGGTTTGGACGGTTTTACTAACGTCAGGAACTTTCACCTTTAGCATGACGTCTTGAATGATTTCAGAAAAGTTAACCTTGTTCCAATCAATGCGGGCAAATTCTTCCATACTTAAAGCGCGGCAATTTGGATGTTCCGGATCTCCCCATCCAACCCCCAACTGAGATCTTCCCTGCTCGTGCATCAGGCGTGCGAGTTTAGATCCATAGCAACAGAAAGTGGTCTTTTTAAGGGTACACTGACCTAGAACTTTCTTAGAACAATAGGTCCCAACCAAATGACATTTCCCCTCTCCCCGTTTTTGGGCTAAAAGTTGTTCTTCTGGTGTACAGCGGGTCAACTTCAACTTATCTCCCCATCCGTTCTTTAAACTACAACAATCACTGAAACTCAAACAATGTTTGCTGCATTTCATATCGTCCCCCTTAAAGACACGACCTTCTCTAAAATCCCCCATCTCTTTCTTGACTTCCTTTAAAAGAGACATCTTGGCTAAAGCGTCTCCCATATCTCCATTGGGAGTCCAAGACTGATCCGTACACGTTCCGTCTAAACAAAACGGTTTTTTTCCTGTCAGAGATACTTTATTTAGTCGTGGAGACCATTCTTGGCACATAAAAGTTTGTTTCCACTCCAGGCATCGATCTCCTTGCCATTGATGACACACGGAACTCCTTTGTGTGCAGCCTTTCTTTCTGAGACCAGCGCAATTGTTTTTGGAGGGAAAGGCACATTCATAGGTGCGCGTTTTATGCCACCAGTCTCGTTTGATTTCTAAGGTGTCTAGCTTCTTACTGGCAGGACCCTCTAGGATGGTTTCTTGCCCATAAACGCACTCTCCTCTATCTGTCGACTCTTCCAGAGGCGTGCATGTGTCTTCGATTGTTTCGATGACGTCTGCCTCTGTGGGAAGAGGGGTATAGTCGAGAGTAAAAATAACCGATCCACTTGGTAAATTATAAGTATCTTCAGATCGATGTTCTGTTGTAAAAAGACGTCTTACAGTCCAATACCTTGTCTTTTTTGTGCTAGATACACTTAAAATGGGATAGTTAAAACTTGCTGTACTCTTATTTTCCTTAACCGTAATAGATCGAACTCTAGGCACAAGATCTGAAGACAAAGGAAAATCAGACGTAATGAGATTGGCTCCTCCTTTTGCGTTGGTAAGAATGTTGTAACTAGAACTATAATTTCCTCCAATACCTGCGATAGAAAGAGTGATGTCCTTAATTTGTGGGATAATGTCTCTTAAACGGATGTGTCGTTTCATGACACAGGGACGGGTTTCTGGAGCTCCCCCCTCATAACATTCATGAACGCTTTGAAGAGGGGGCAAATTCTCTTCTGTTTCTCTTTGAACTTTAAGGACTTCCTCTGGATCAGTTAAAATCTTGTCGGCGGCCACAAAGAGAGGATCTGTTGCTGGCTCTATTTTGAAGTGAGGTCTTTTATGCTCCGTTTCAACAAGGAGACTGGTAGCGGAATTGTCGTCCGATTTTTCTGCCTGAGACTTTTGGGTGACTCTTTCGTGAAGAACTTTCCCTTGCTCTTGAGTGTGAAGATCCATGATAGAGCTTTCTTCTGGACGGTCCGTTTCAAAGCCTGGAACCAGATCTGCTTTTCCTTCCTTCATTTCTTCTATTTTTTCTTTTGCGAAACTTTCCCCATCCCTATAGGATTGTTGTGGATCTCCTTTAGATTCCAGTGTAAAAAATAGGAGGGGTCCCATGATGGTCCATAACCCAAATTTGCTTTTATTTACCTTCGTCATGGGCCCTCCTTATTCTATCTATTAGATTTTGGGCAATTTTTTGTCCCTCTATGGATCCATTTTCTAAAAATTCCTCTAAAGCATAATTGAGAGATACGTTTCCTTTTAAAACATCGTAAGAGGGGTGGGACTCTCCGTTTGTTACCAAAGGAGTCTCTTCGGTCATCAGAACAAACACAGGCACTTCTTTGACTGAAAACTTCTCAAACAGAGTAGGGTCAATATCAACGACGATTCCCAAAGATCTAATTTTAGACTGGGTTTCCCTAAAACTATTTTTATAGAGCCCCTGCATCACCAATCGCGACCCGATTTTCTGAGCTTGGCCATAAAGCTTTTTAAGCGTTGCATCCCCTAAAGAAAAGGACACAAATATGAGAAGAGGAGACCCCTCTGAGACAGGAGGAGCTATACTGGTTTTGCACATTTTGGATGAGCACTGTTTTTGCTCATCTTTCTGTAAAGGTGTATTAAATATTTTTTGTTTTAATTCCTCTAGGGATTCCCTATCTACCTTAGGAAGCTCTTGAAGAATTTCTTTGGCTTTAGGGGTGACTTCTCTCACTTTTAGAAGAGCAGAGTTGTAGAGAGCTTCAAGCTTTTCGTGAGCGGATTTGGTGATTGGACTCGCTTCAACCTTCTTTAAAAAACTTTCAACAGAGAGGATCTCGGACGCTGCTAGAACAGGACAACTCATATTTCCTAAAACACTCGCCAACAGAGCGCATTTTATAGCTTTTTTATAAGGCACAGCAGTCTCTCTTTCTGAACACAAGATATCCAAAATCTGATCCTTTAAAAGGAAACTCTCTCCCCGCTTGAAACATGACGGGATTCATGCCAATGGGATGACAGGATTCCGTTTGGGGAAGGGGATAGGTCATTTGAAGTCTATATTGGCTTTTTTTAATAATAGGCATTGGGTACTTCCCACAAAGTCCTTCGATGCCTATGTATCCCCATAAGAGAAGCTCTCGATGCAACTTAGCCATGAACCGGGCTGCAAGCAGGGAAGAGGCTTGAACACCGCCTTCATGATCTCTGACCGTTCCCCCAAAGGGATATAGGCTTCCCCAACTGCCTGCACACCAGAAGAGCCAATCTAGAGGGAGATGGACAGTAGACGCAATAGAATCGGCTGCACAAGCCGCCTGAGCTATGGGATTGCCAAAGAGAATACCCTCAGGGTTCAAAATGGCGCCCATTTCATCATCGGCCCAAAAGGGATCGAGCTCTGTTAAATACGCAAGATCAAAACTCATGGCTTCTAAACAAACAACGTCCATGAGAAGTTCCAACCAATAGAGAATGGGATAAACGTACCAATGCACTTGATAGAAAGAAGATTTGCTCACATCATTATCATCTTGACCTACATCTCCTCGGCCCTTAATCCCCATGCTGCCGATAGAAATCCCTCCCATATTGGTCAAACAATAAGGGGTACGCGTGATATCCATGAGACGAGCGGGTTCCCAGAAAGAAACTGGAATCCCCGGCACAGGGACAGATATGCCTGGTCGTGAACACACACAAATGGGAGGTGTAGAAAGGCGTTGATCTGGACCCCCTGCAGCAATTTGTACTCCCCCAATGCGCAAAGGAAACATACACTTCCAGCATATGTCTGTCACAGGGTTGACCATGCGACCTACGCAAGCTCCATTGGCTGAAGCAAAGTAAGGATTGATAAAGTTTAGTACTATGAAACATATACGAATGTAGGTTATTATTCCCATATTTCACCCCTCCATAGAGTTTGCAAAAACTCTTCAATGGGCCAAACAGTAATCTTCTTTTCTCCTCGTTCAATAATTCTTTTTTGAGGCTCAAAGCAGATAATATTAAGGGAAAATTTGGACACATCTTTTCCAAAAATTAGGAGATTTTTTATGTCATTTTTATCAATTGAGGTAGACGTTTTTACTTCAAAAGCATGATTCTTTACAATGAAATCTACTTCAAGATCTTTTTCTTTTCCCTTCCAATAGCATATATCTTCTCTTTTATCTTTTAAAAGTTTATACGCCATCAACTCTAAAAAAACATAGTGTTCAAATGATTCTCCTACTTCTCTTCCCCTCATTTCGGTATACTTAAAACGTTTTAAATAATTAGCTACCCCTGTATCAAACAAATAAAATTTAGGAGTTGATTGAATATCTTGCTGCGTCGTGGATTTGCTATAAGGTTTGACGAAATATCCTAAATACATATCTACTAAAATCTCAAAATATGTTTGAATCGTTTTAAGGTTAACTCCACATGCTTTTGAAATATTCGTGTAGTTAATCATTTTTCCTCCCCAAATTCCTAAAGAATCTAAGAATTTAGCAAAAGGTTCTTTTTGCCGTAATTGTGCTTCTGCATGTACTTCATTGAGGACATAGTCGAACAAATAAGCAGCTAAACTTTTTTGTGCGTTTTGGGAAAAATAATGACTGGGGATTAATCCATTATTAAATATTTTATGCCAGTTGAGTTCTTTAAGTTCCTCATAACAAAAAGGAACAAACATATATCTCCAAGCTCTTCCTCCTAACAAATTAACATTTGGGGCTCTTAAACGTCGAGAGCTAGACCCACATAGGATAAATTGGATTTTTTTATTTTCAATGAGCCAATGAATTTCATCCAATAGAGCAGGAACTTTCTGAATTTCGTCTATAATCACCAAAGGGTTAGGAGATATGGCCTCTAATTCTTGTCGTAGCTTAGAAGGGTCTAAGAGATATTTCTGGTAAATATCTGCTTGTAATAAATCAATCCACAAAGCTTCAGGATAAGATTTCTTTAAAAATGTAGATTTTCCTGTTTTTCGCGCACCCCATAAAAAACATGATTGCCCTTGGGGAAGATTTAACTCTAAAATTCTTTTTATATAATTACTCATAATATAGTCTCCTTAAAAGTTAAGTTATAATAGTACTATGATACTTAAATATCAGATATATGGGTATTATGATACTTAAATATACATATTTCAATGATTCTATTAAGAATCTTTTATTCTGTTGGGTTGTGAGAATCAAAAAAACAAAAGTTAGAAAGATCAAATACTTAAGAACAAGAAGATTGATTATGGAAAACGATCCCATATTTATCCAGGTATTCTGCCATTTATAGAAGATCTTCTTCCAATATAAAAAATATTCTTTTAGGGGGTTTTTCATAAAAAATCTCCTTTTTCTAAACAAGAAAAAGTTATATATACAAGAGGAAAGGATAATTTCCATGAGTTACGTTGCAGACATTCCAGAAGAGTTTGATGAACGCTTAACTGCTTTGTCCAAAAGAACCCGTCGTTCAAAGGAAGAGCTTGTGCTTCAGGCTTTCCAAGAATTTTTGGAAGATCAAGAAAACTATTATGATGCTCTTGAAGTTTGGAAAAGAGTTGAACGGAATGAAGAAAAGCTTTATACACGATCTGAATTAAAAAAAGATCTTGCAAGTTCAAAAAGAAAAAATGCTTAAAAATTATATTCAGTAATTTTTTAATAAAAGAGATCTGTAAAGAAGTTAACTTCATACCCCTCTCCCCTCTATATCTATTTCCTCAATGAGGAGCCGTTTCCCTTTTTGCGTAATACGTGTGGGCAAGGCTTTAATAGCAAAGCGCTTAACGACAATTTCTCCTTGTAGGGTTTTTTTAATTTTATCCATATTATAATCCTATAAAATGCATATTTTTTTCTGTCTTGAGTTTAAATTTCATCGCATTACCTCCCACTCGGATTTAATATTTTGGAAAAGTCTATGATGTGCGTGAAATAATCACTCTCCTCTAAATCTCTAGTGGTGCCATTTACGTGGATGAGAACGGGTCTTAGAGACATATCTTTAGATGTATTGAGGGCTCGTATCTTTTTTTTCATTTCCTCTACAACTTCCATACCGATAGGGTTTTTCGAGAATTTAACCTCACAAACGTAGAAACAGCCCTCTGTTTGGATTAAATAATCAATTTGACATCCCTCCTGTCCCCTTGTTTTTGTTTGAAAGTAAGGACCATCATTAACAACTTTTTTGACCTCAAGAAGATCAAAGAGTTCCTGACGATTGTTAATAATCATATTTTCAAATTGTAATCCCATAATACTATCCCATCCGTTAGGAAGATTAACGGGACCTCTTTCTATTTGAGATGAAAGAGGATCGATATACTTTAGATAAAATCTTAAATAATTATCAGTAAGCCGATAAAGACTGAGTTTGGATTCTATCCCTGTTTTTAAAGACCAGGTAGGTTCTCGACGTAAAAACCCAGAGTTACAAAGATCTTGTAAATGAGAAGTTAACGTCCCTCCTGATTCTTTTTTCAAAGCATTGGCTACTTCTGTATACGATAAGGAAGTTCCAACAAGTAGTTTTACAATAGATTTATAAAGAATGTTTTTTTTGTTAAACTGTTCATCAAAGAGAGAATTAAACTCCTTAAACAAATATTGAGAAGAATCAAAACACAAACGTTTTATATTTTCTTCCGCAGTATCCGAAGGAATAATGAGCTCTAAATATTTCGGAATTCCGCCCGTAATGGAAATGATTTTGAATTTTTCATAGGCACTAACATGATTTTTACCCCAAAATTCATTAATTTCTTTTAAGGGCATTTCCTTTATTGATAAATGTAAATCTCTTCGTCCAAAAAATGCTGTGTTTTGGATAACATTCTTCATAATCCAAGATGAATCTGATCCACATAATATTAGAATAATTTTAGGATTTTCACTCAGTTTTTCCCAAGCACTTTTAAGTTTTGCAATAAAAGCAGGATCTTTGGATCCCATCCACGAAATCTCGTCTAAAAGAATAATCATCCATCCTTCTTTCATCTCTTTCCCATAGGCTATAAGTCTTGCAAAATAATCATTCCAGTTTTTATCTGAAAATGATGGATGACCAGTAACTTTTCCAAGTTGATCTCCAAACTCATCTAATTGACTTTGACGGGTTGTCCGTGGATGAGGAGCTATACCTTCAAAACTTAATAGACGATGATTTTTTCCAAATTCTTTAATAAGACGACTTTTTCCAATTCGTCGTCTTCCTGTAACTACCACAAGACTTGAAGAAGATTTTTCTAAAAGTTTATCTAGCTTTTTTAAATATTCTGTTCTACCAATAAATTTTGTCATTTTCTTCTCTCTTTCTAATAAGGATGTTTCAAAATCAGCGACAAAATCCATATTTTATATTTTACCGCTGAAATTAATGTATCATAAATTAGCGGTAAATCAATCATTTTGTATTTTACCGCTGAAAAGTTGTTGTTCAAAATCAGCGGCAAATCGATAAAATTGCGATTTAGGGATAAACATTTTGTATTAAAAATCCGCCAAAACTTAACAAAACACTGTTTTGGTGCTAAGAAATTGCTCTCTAATCTCAGCCCTAAAACATCTTTTTTGGGATTTAGGGTTAAAGTTTTAGCAAAAATGTGCATTTAGACCCCCCTCTCATTAAGATCAATTTCCTCTATAAACAACCGTTTCCCCTTTTGTGTAATACGTGTGGGCAAGGCTTTAATAGAGAAACGTTTAACGGCAATTCCTCCTTGGTCAAAGTATATCCACCGTTGAAGCCTCTTGTGGATTTCAAAGGGCTTTCCTTCCACAAGGACTATTTTGCCTTTCTGATACTCTGCCCAACTCACCTGGTCTTCGTCATGACCGTTAATGAACACCACAGGGTTTCTCCACTGGACGTAATCTAAGGGATTAACCTTTGTTCCCCCTTTTATAAAGATTTTGCCTTCATGATCCGTAATATCTTCTGGCAACGTGATGGAGGGGTCAAAAAGTCTGGAATGATCCTTTTCTGCACAGGGAAGATGATGAATTGCTTTTGGCTCTTGAGCTGATTTTTTGACACGCTTCTGAATCTGCTTATTGATCACTTCAATATTTCCTGTTTTTTGCAGGTGAAGAAGTTTTCGGTGAATCACTTCTAAGAGATTCTCTTCGGCAATAGGGAAGACAGGTCCGTGAGTGCCTAAGTCTTTGGCGTAAGAACAGCTCACACTAAAAATGGCACAACATAAAAAGAAAACTTTTGGAGTAAGATTTAATTTATTTCTCAATTGAACTAACATTTTTCCCCCTCCCCTTTTCTCTATTTCTTCTTTCTAAAATATTGTCTATGGACTCCGTAATCGAATGGCTCAGAGCACGCTCTGCCTCAATAATTTTGTGATCATCTGGACTCGTAGAGAAAAGAAGGCCTGTAAAAGGCTCTACAGAAAATCTTGCAACCACCCCAGTGATATCGGGTCCAAAGATAGCCATCTCTGAAAAGTATGGCAAATGCGCTCTCAAAGAGGATAACATGGCTTTTCGCTGTTCATTCCCCACGAATGTTTTAAGATTCTCATTCCCCCCAAGCGCCTGTATGGTATTTTCTGTTTGATAGAGGATAATCTTCCAACTAGATCCTTTAAAAGCGACTTCAGCGGCAGGCGCTTCTTTTCTAAAATAGTCTGTTAGAAGCTGAGTGCCTAACACAAGACTCCCCTTATATTTTCTCGCGGTTCTACTGACATCTTCGATAAATGTAGCTGTATCTTTTCCGCTCAAGAGCTTCCAAGCTTCATCAATAATAATCATATAAGGTTTTTGACGATCTCCTCGAGCCATCGTCTGGTTAATCTGTAAAATAACCATTTGGACGAGAACGGCCATAAGAGAGGGATGATTTCTCAAATGATCCGTTTCAATCACCACAAGGTCCTCTGATAGAGAGGCTTGAGAAGGGCCGCTAAAAAAAGATCCATACGTGCCACCTTCTGCAAAAGGAGACAACATAATTCCTAGGTTTTGAGAATTTATGTTATCGCTTTGAGAAAGGTATTCTTGAATATGTGTAATACTTGCTTCATTCTTATATTGTTCCCAAACCTCAATGAGCGCTTTTCCTAAAATGGCCTCTTCAAGAGAAGAAACTCCCAATCGAGGAGAAACCATAACTTGCAACATAGGTTTTAACGTCGCGAGCATTTCTGTTCGAATTTCACTCTCGATGGGATTACTTCCAACAGGAATATTACTAAAAGGGTTTAAGGATAAAGGACGTCTTATATCAAACTCAATATGCTCTCCTCCTAAAAGTTCACAGCTCTTTTTAAAGGATCTCCCATAGTCCAAAACAAAAACTTTGCCCCCCACTCCTAAAACAGTGAACATCATTTCTTGCATAAAAAAAGATTTGCCAGACCCACTGTCTCCAGCAATACAAACGTTATAGTTGTGATCAGTTTTTTTATTTTCAATATTTGGCAACAAACAGGTGGAAAATTGATTCCAACAAAAGAGTTGGCCTCGCCGTCCATAGAGAAGCATGCCAGGAGCGTCTTGTCCCATCCACTCTCCCAGAAGGGGTAAAAGATTTTGAGACTCTTTCGTGATAGTTTTCTTAGCTTTTCCCATCTTAGCAAGATCAGGGCCATACCCGGTTACTTCTTTTTTGAGTCCCCTTAAGCCCATGGTCCACGTCATGGGAAGGGACCCAATCATCATGGCTAAATGATCATAAGTGGTTGGGGTCGATTCCCATCCACAAGAAGACCATATTTGGCGAAGTCTTGCCTCTACCTTGGAAAGATTTTTGGGTTCTGTCATAATTGTAAGAGAAAAACAAGCCTGAATGACCCTCTCTCCTTGGTTCAATTCTCTCAAACAGCTATCGGCTTCTTCATATTGTTCTGGAAGAGCCACCATCCATTTCCCTAATCGATTCTTCATGGAGTTTTCTAAGGATTCTCTCCTCATAATAACTTTAGATTTAGCTTGTCCTTGGTTGTGTTCAACCGTTAATCCATAGTGAAGCCAGAAAGGGCAAAGCATAGCGCCGTCTAATGAGAGAGGATTCCCCAAAAACAAATCCATAAGATGTAGAGCCCATGTTTTAGGAGAAGATTTAGGATAAAAAGATTTGCAAATAATTCTACCCCCTTGTGTTAAGACTCCTTCCCCATTTTGAGTGGCTTCAAATGTAGTTTCTCCATGCAATATCTGCTTGGAAATAGATTCGAGAGGATTATAAGAGCACGGCTCATCTCGAATAGATCCCGACATATTTAAAAGGTTCGACATCTCTTGCTGAAATTTTTCGGCATCTAATTTTTGGGTAAAGACCCCTATTTTCTTCAAAGATTCTTCCGCAGCATTCCTGGTCTTTAAAAGATGTTCTTTTTCTAAAGGTTCGAGGAGCCTCCCAGGAAATGTAATAGAAATAAGCAAGTGGCACGTAGAAACCATATAGGGTTCCTCTCCCAGCGCTTTTTTCTTAAAAAGCTCTCGACGCTGATGAGCAAGCTTCTGATAAATGCAGTCTTCTTCACGAATCCCTGCGGATAATTTTCTCTCAGGTCCATGACGATAATCAACCCAGTTATCTAACAAATGTCCAACTCGAGGACTCGATACAAAAAGAACTTGCAGGGAGCTACCTTCTGGCAAATGCTCTTTCTGTCGAAAGAACTCCGCTAATTGTCCTTGATCATGAAGACTTGCACCTACCATAGGAAGCCCCTTTAAGACAAACCCTGTTGCCCCTTTGTTGTAAAAGAGGCCTGTTTCTTCGTCATAAGATTCGTAGGGTAATAGATTGTGAAACCGTTCTCCTTTCATCCAAGGCTTATGAGGTTCTGTTGTATCATTGTTATCTACCCCTAAAAATGAAAGCGTTTTTTCAAGCATGATAGACCCCTTTTTTATTTAATCTTGAAATTTTGAAAAAACAGCCTATATTTAAAGAAAAGGAGAAGAGCCATGACTGTATCTGTTGAATTGCCAGAAGAACTGGAAAACAGACTAAAGAAGCTAGCTCAGAAAACTCATCGCTCCAAATCTTCTTTTGTGTCTCAGGCTCTCGAAGAGTATCTAGAAGATCAAGAAGACTATTATGACGCTCTAGAGAGAAAAAAAAGACTCGACAAAGGACTCGATAAACCTGTGCCTTGGACCGAGATAAAAAAGGCTGCTGGCTTAAAATAAGATGGCAGATTCTCGTTGGTATATTGAGTTTTCGCCTGCTGCTGAAAAAGAATTCACTAAACTTGGATTTGTTGAACAGAAACGTGTTGCTAAGTTTATAAAAGAAAAAATTCTCTCTGCTGATGAACCCCGCATATTTGGGAAATGATTGACCGGAGAGTTGACAGGATTTTGGAGTCTGAGAGTAGGTGATTATCGTCTGATCGTAGATTTTATTCCAGATAGTTTTACTATTATAGTTCTTAAAATTGCCCATCGCCGGGAAGTTTATACTCGTTGAATTTCCTATAAAAACATTACTGAACATGCGACACCTCCTGGACCATAGGCTTCTGGTTATCCTCTAAGTGAACATAAACTCTCTCAGGATCTAGTTTTGAATCAGATAGCTCTTTAGGGGACATCTCATTTTCTTCCTCCTTATAGACAGACTCAGCTCCATCATTATTATTAAATGGGTTTGTTTCCCTATCCATACAAGAGGAAGACTCTGAATCATCTAAAACAGGAGAACTAGGCTTTTCAGAGTCTTCTTCTTGTATGAAAGAGAGTTGGTCTGATATAGTATTTTCAACAGGCGAGGAGGCTCTCTCCTCTAAAAGGTTTTCTGTGGTTTCTTCGCCCAAGATTTCTTTTTCTGGAGAGGGTTTAGAGGTATTTTTTCTCTCTTCTAAAAAATACGTTTGAATGACAGGTTCTTTAGATTGATCCTTTGGGCTCGAGCATCCACACCCAGAGCAACTCTTCTGATAAGAAAGAGTTTCTTCTTGCCCTAGTTTTCCCTCATCAATCATTTTGTTGATTGTGCTCATACGAGTACAAGAAACCCCTTTTTTAACAGGACATTCAAAGTTTACATCATAAGGTGTAAACATCCCTGAACACCCTGTGAGAGTAGACATGATCAGGCATAAGAAAAGTTTTTTAAGCGACCCTATGAAGAGAGGAAGAGGTTTCCTGTAACCAAAATAGCGTTTCATTGAGTATCTCCTGATTTTTTTAGTTGAATAGGATGTAGAGTAGCATTTTTAAGAGCGTGATCATGACGAGTCTGAGCCCCCTTCTTCACCATTTCTTGACGGAATGTGGAATCTGAAAGGTCTACTTCCTCTTTAAAGACAACGTCAACTCCCCGACCAGGATCTACCATAATGACAGGTTGCATTTGTTCGGCTCTTTTAATCGCAAAATCTGCTATTTTTTCCAAAGCATTACTCACTCCATTAGCGCCTGCACTTTGCAGAAGTGTGCTATTGCTCATTTTTTGAGTTTCTACAGCCCCTCCCCCCGTTAAGGCAAATTGAGGTTGTTGAGCCGCTGCTTTGAAATAAGTGGCAAATCCACTGAGAAGGCCTGACCAGAAAGCGCCTCGTACAACGGGCCCTGCCTTATCAACGACTACTCCCTTAATGCCCGGAATTCCATCATCCCCAATAAGCCATCCCTCCACCTTCTTGGACAGAACTTCCCCATTGTGTTCCATGATCAGAAGTTTATTGAGGCGACAATTAGCCCGCTCAGAAGAAATATCTCCATAGCAAGCAGCAATAATAACAGCTTCTTTAATATCAGACCTAAATCCTTTAGGAAGAATGCCCTTTCCTGTTAACCGTACCATAGCTGGTTGAGGATCACTTTGAGCATTAAGGGAAGTACTGGCTGCAATTCCACTAGTCAGAACACCAGCTGCATAAGTGCCTGCAGGAATAATTTCCTCGACGACTTTAGGCTTGTCTTTGGGGACTATCGGCGTCTCTGAGTCGAGTAAAGAAAATATCTTAAACCCACACGATGGTTGTTCTTGTTTCTTGGCAACTCCCCTGCCCTCTCCTTGTTCTAACATTCCTTGAGAGGGAAACGTTCCTTCTTCCCCCTCTCCCACAGATCTATCAAACTCTCCTTCGTCTAAAGCTATGTTCTCTTTAGCCATTCTGTTTCTATCTTCTGCTACCTGCTGCTGCATGACCATTTGGTGTTCCGCCATGTTCTTCATGATCCCGTCCATAACATCCATCTGTTGCTTCAGGAGTTGATTTTGAGTCCTCATATCGTCAACATCCTTATGGATATCTTCTGTTTTTCCCTCAATGCGGTTAACCCAAAGCTCTTTAGAAGACATAAGACTGTGGGGAGTAGACACGTCTGGCAAAGAATCTTTTTGAGGGTGTTGAGAAGGTATTTTAGCGGATTCTATAATCACCCACCCGATAATCCCGCCTATAAGCAATAAGCCTCCCCCTCCCCAAACGATCATTCTGGGGAGGTACGGAAATTTCTGGGTAAGATCTTTTAAATTGCTCATGACAGCTCTTTATCCATCAACTATTTGCTAAACAACTTAAAGAAAACGCCGTTTTCTATAAGACTCAAAGAAAAAGAGATGGAGATCGCAATGCCCAAAATAGCTATAAAAGAGCCAATATTATGAGTCATTAAGGACCTCACTCCTCCTACAGCGACCCCAATAATAAGACCACAAGCCATGATATGATCTCTAAAAAGATTTTTAACGCTATCCACTTGAGTCGCTAAAGCTGCCAGGCTTTCTGATGTAGATGAAAGAATAGTTGCCATCACAATAACAACAAAAATCGCCTGTTTTTTAAGTTCTCGAACTTGAGTTCTTTTTTGCATTTTTAAAATTACCTGCTCTGCAATGAGAAGCTCTTTGGGCTTATATTCGGCTGTTGTATCTTTGTTAGATTCAAAATTTTTAGGGTTATTCATTTTTATCTCCTTTTGATTGAATGTTAGGTGTTATTTTCCTAGTGACCACCACTAGGACCCCTTTTTTGCCAGGCTCTAAGAGTGTCTGGTCAAAACTCACGACAAGATCCGTCTCTTGTCTTAAATCTTCCGCTTTTAATAGGATGAACTTCTCCGTCTTATTCTTGGTCTCAAATCTCTCCATTTCATAAGAGCCAACGGACCATCTGGTTTTTCCCTTCCAAAGCAGATCTTCTTGTGCTCTTTGAGAACCTGGATTGGAATCCACTCCATTCTCTAGATCATTAGTCAGTGCTTTCTTGACAAGAGAAAGAATCAATTCCATTTCTTTCTGATCTTTGATTTCCTGGTCTTCAGTAGCATCCACACCTTCCAGAATAATAGGTCCCCTCTCCTTCTTAGGATCGCACTTTAGCACTAGATCCTGAGTGAGCCCATTTTGAGTAATCAAGCTGAGCTGTAGAGACTGAGATTCATCCTTTAAATTAATGTAGAGTTGGCCGTTTTTATGAAGAGACGTTTGGGGAAAAAATTTCTCTGGATATACAACAATATCCTGAATTTTATCTCCTTTAATCATAAGACGTGTAAGACCCCCGCAACGCACTGGGACAGAAATCACCTGATCTGTCTTTAAAGGAATAGAGCTTTTACAAAGGTCTCCCATCAAAAGACTCATACTGATGATAATATTGAGGGTTAAAGTTGATTGTCTTACTCTATTCATTATTACTCCTTCTTTTCTTCAAACTTGCTCACGAGGAGAACACCCTTAGGGCCTAATTCCCACCCCACAACAAAAGTCTTTGTTTGAACAATGGGAGGCTTTTCTTTCCCAAACCATGTCATGAAGGTGCCAGAAACCTCCACTTCTCGTTTCCCTTGATTCACTTCACACCCCTTTGCATAAAAAGCTGTTGTTAATTGATCGTCTTTTATAGCCTGTGCATGAGATTCAAGAGTTGGTTTTATGCGTCCAAAATTAAGGGAAGAGAGATCCAAAAACTTGAGAACCATGCGATCAACACTCAAAGGATTCACCGTAAGCATTTCTTGTGCCAATCCTCCTGCCCAATGTTCCAAATAAACTTTCGAATATTTATCTCCTTGAACGTCTATTTTATTGTGAATATCAAACTGAGGAATTAAGACCCATCTTTCTTCCTGATTGAATACCTTGTAAGCCAAAAATAAGTTTGAGACCAAAAGCCCCAAACTAACCAGATAGGCAAAATTACGTTGTTTTATAGTCTGTAGAGAGGTAGCCTGAGCATGAGAGAATTTCATTAGTAATATCTCCTTTGATTAAATCGAGGCCACGTTCCACTCGGCACTGGAAAAATTCCATAATGTGTTAAAAAGCTCCTTACATTAGTCCCAATTTTCTGTTTTTTGAGCTGTCGTAGAAAAATGATGCTGCCAATGCCCCCACCCAAAAAAAATCCCTGCAAAGAAAATTTGCCTGTATTGAGAAGGGCCATAAAAAAGCCCCCAACTCCCAGAATTAACTCGCCAACAGTCAATCCCAAAAACCGCACAGGCTCTGACATAAATTGATAAATACGATGATTTTTTTCTGATGCAAAGTTCACTTAACTTATTCTTTCTCCAATAGACATGCGTTATACACATGCCAGGTATTTTCATTTTGTACTGGAAAGATAAATCAAAGAGTTTTATAGTAGGGTTGCTTGTTGGTTGATTTATCAATCAGCTGCTTCATGTAAAGGTCTATTAATCGTCTGAATACGATTTTTAGGCCTTTATTTTATGTTACTTGTTTATTCATTTTTTTCTCTCATTTTTTAATTTTTCTAATGCTCAGCTTAAGTTATTTCAAATGTTAACAACTTTTATGCGCTCTTCTCCGTAAGTCATGAAAAAAACAATATGCTTAAATTTTATATCCCTCTGTTTTTTCCACTTACTCCAATAATAACCCACAAATTTTACTTTTTCAACACATTAATAGTTAATTATACTAAAAAAAATTTAATATAATAATATTTACATATGTTTTTAACAAATATTTGTTTTTACTCTTCGAGTGGTATAAATTTAACTTGGAGAGTTTAATTAGATTAACATGAACGTTTTAATAAAAAACATTAGAAAAAAAATAATAGAACAACATTTGACCGTGCGCGCTTTAGAAAAAAAAGGCGGGTTGAAAAATGCTGCTCTTCACAATTTTCTGTCGGGAAGGGTAAAGAACCCTAGCCTAGAAAAGATTCTATCTATTGCAAAAGCCTTAGATTGCTCTTTATCCGATCTTATTGAAGACCATCAGGCCCTAGCTGCTCAATGGGACCCTTCTTTGTACTCTAATGTTTTATCTCTTGTGGCTTCTCTGTTAGAGCAACAAAATCTCTATCTGACAAAAATTCAAATAGATAAAATTATCGAAGAGATATATTCCTATTCTCTCAAGCTCGCGCCTCCTTCTTTAGACAAAAATTTTGCAAATTGGGTTATTGAAAAGCATTCATCAAAAAAAGACTTGTGATTTAATAACCTATCTCATTCTATATAGTCGATCTTGAAGAATAGGATTTAGGAATTTAAAAGAAGGGGTTGTCCTTTATAACATATTTCTACATTATCTAGGACAGCCCCTGTTGTTATGTTAAATCTAAGTTCTCATTCATCAATCCCTGAATAGAGTTTACTAAAGCTTTATACTGAAAGGTTTCTCGATCTTTTTTAGAAATAAACTGAGTTTTTATGATGAGAGTTTCAATAACTCTACCCCCCTGCCCTTCATTGTCACAGAGTCTTTCAACAGAAAGCCAAGGGAAATCTATTTTTTTTCTTAAAGTTTCACAGTTTTTGATATTTCTGTTTTTTACATGGATCTGTTTTTCAAGCTGCATTGGCCCAGAAACATACAAATTACCAACAGAGTCGTCAGGGTATTGAGAAAGTATACTAAATAAGGGATTGCTCAGAGAAAGGATATGTTCTCCTTTCACATTTTGTTCTTCATACTTTTGGAGACGTTCTTTCGGATTTTTTTCCCATAAATTTAATGTTTCGATTTTTGAAACCTCGTGGGGGAAAAAATTAATATGAAAAGGTAAATTCATCGCTTGTTTTTTAATTGTTTGAATACTTTTTATATTAATAGAGCCATCTTGTTGAACATCTATGTCAGTTTTTATTAACTTTACACAGTGCTCAGGAATGTTTTGAGGGATTTGCTCATAGGTTGGTATTCTTTCGTCTAAAACCAATGCCATTTTACCTGCAAGAGCTGGCGGAAACCCCTCCTCCATATTAAAAGATTGCTCAGTCGGATCACTCCAGTAAGTTTTTCCTGTTTTTCCAATGACCTTTACGATGACATGATTAAATGATCCAGCATAGGGAAGAGAAAAGATCTTCGAAGGTTTCAAAACTCCATATTCCACAAGGGCCACATTAGCTTTGTATCCAAGATGTCTCAAAATAGACACCATAAAAGCACTATAATCTTTGCAGTCTCCTTTTTTAGATTGTGCAATTTTTTTCATATTCTGAGGAAAACTAGATCTTTTCAAATTAGAAGTAGTAACCTCATACAAAAATCCATGCTCTCCATGAAGGTGTTTTTGAATAGCATTAAGTTGATGAACTTCTTTTTTCTGTTTTTGAGTCTCTTCAAGAATTTTGTAAAAGTTTTGAGGCAAAGGTTGTTTAATAACCTTTTCATATTTCTTTGCCATCTTTCTACCAAAATCCTCCCAGTCTTTGATTGTAGATACAGAAACCCATGTTAAGTCTCTGTGATCAAGCATCTCATCATTTTCATTCACTAGATCATGAGAAATGGGATTCAAAAGTTCTATTGTTGCTTTATAAAACAAATCCTCTTTCTCTTTTTTGATAAATAAAGATCCAGAGGGGTCATTATATTCAAGATATAAAGGAAGTTTCGAATCTATAACCAGCCTCCCCTTCTTCCAATAAGCCCCCTTCCCAAAATGATATTTCAGTGAAACTTCTTTTTTCAAAATAGGATGATTTTGAGTAACTCTATATTTCAAATAAATTTTTGAAGATTTTTTATTTTTTGAGTGAAATAAATCGTGCATATCTGGCAACGGGATAGTGATAAGCTTCCATTTATAAAAAGAATCGTCTTCGTCCTCAACTTCCTTTTCTGTAATAGATTCAGGAAGTATCTTGTATTCTCGAAACCCATTTATTATTTTGCCATCAAGCAGTTTAAATGACCCCCCTTCCCTCAAATATAGTTCCCAATCGTAATTTTCTCTGTAGTCGTTTATTTTAAATTGAATTTCTGTGACAGATTTAGATTTTCCTTCTTCATCAATTAAAATTCTTTGTTCATAAAAATCACAAACATAAGGAACTTCCCCCAATACAGCCCATCTAGATTCTACAGAAACATAAAAACAGGAAGTTATTAAAATTATGGTTATAAGGACAAGTTTGATATTTGATTTATTCATAAGAGGCCCCTGTATTGTTTTTTATAGATAAATTTTATCTCAGAAAGTTAAAAAAAGATAATAAAGAAAAAAAGCTGTCTTAGTGGCATGCCAGCATACTGGCTTTTATATTATTTATCTAAAAAATTTTAAGGCAATTTTTTGACAGCATGGCGGCATGCTGGCCATAAAATAAAGACGGCATGCCGCTAAGCCGTCAAGACATCTTGCTGTCTTTTTTATTTAATCACTAAAAGCTGGTTTACCGGCATGACGGCTTTTCTATATTTTCTTTATAATACCTCTACTTTTACAAGAAAGTACTATCGTTATAAAAGCTGTCTTGGCGCCATGCCGGCATAGTGGCTTTTATATTTTTTAGAAGCTGCAAAAAATTTAATTAGCAGCAAACCGTCTTAACGGCAACCTGGTTTGGTGGCTTAATGGCAAGACAGTTTGCCGGCTTTACAAAACGATAACAATGCTTTATATTAGATATTATAAGGAGAGAAACATGATTATTAGTTTTTTAAATCAAAAGGGGGGAGTAGGAAAGACTACTCTCGCAATTAATGTTGCTGGTTATTTAGCCAGCAAAGGCCTCAAGATATTAGTGATTGACGCTGACGAACAAAGAAGCTCTCTAAATTGGGCAAGAATGAGAGAAATAGACCCTATTTTTACTACTGTTGGAATGCCAGAACCAATTTTGCATAAAGATGGAGTAACCTTAGCCAAAGAGTATGATCATGTGATCATAGATGGTCCTCCACGAGTGTATGCAGTTGCTAGATCAGCTATAGTTGCAAGTGATTTAGTGGTAATTCCTGTTCAACCATCTCCATATGATGTTTGGGCTGCAGAAGAAATTATTAACCTCATAAAAGAAGTAGCAGTCCCACTTTCTGAGATAAAAAAAATAAAACCGGCCTTCTTAATCAATAGAAAAATTCATGGAACCGCTATTGGTAGGGATGTTCAAGATGCTTTAGCACAATATAGTATACCTTGCTTGAAAACGGCTATCCATCAACGCGTCGTTTATGCGGATACTGCGGCAGAAGGGAAGACTGTTCTAGAGCAAGATACAAACAAACAAGCAAAAGAAGAAATGATGTCTCTAGGAGAAGAAATTTTAAATTTTGAGAGGTAAATAAAATGGCAAAAAAAATTACTTTTAAATCTATGAAAAACGTTGATGATTGGATCATGAGCGATAAAAGAGGAACAGATGAACAGTTTAAGCCTCTACAAAAAAATGAAGAAGCTCCGATCATTAATTTAAGAAAATTAACCATCAGGATCCCTGATGAACTCTATGAAGAATTTAAATTATCTTGCGTGAAAAAAAGAATAAATATGACTAAATTTATAGAGGCAATGATTATAAAAAGCCTGGATTCTGAGTAAATTTACACACTTGGCCACACACGTCAACACAAAGCTTGACAACCTCCATTTTTATGTTTATCTTTGTAATTATAATAGTAAAACGTAGGTATATATGACTAAGCAACACATAGATCACAAATCAGAAAAAGTAAAAGTGCAGCTTTCTCTTCCTAGAGACATACTCGATAGGATAGATGAGGATGCATCTAAATCTTATGTAACTAGATCTAGCTGGGTTATAAAAGCTTCTCTTCTGTTATTAGAGAAGAGAGAAAAGGAAAAAATTGAGATGATTGTAAAAGGAAAATAAAAAACCCAGAGTAAATCTGGGTTCTTATTTCTTGCGTAGAGCAAGAGTGTAATCAATTTGATACTTCATTATACTCAATCCTCGCAAGAAATCAATAACAATTCGTAAACTTTTGTTTATTGAAAAGGGCAAGATATGAGCAATTTATTAATTAACGAACCTCCATTGATGGTTTTACCGTCATTGGCTTCCAAAATAGGACTTAACGAAGCTATCGTTCTACAACAGATTCATTATTGGTTAAATCCAAAAATTAATAAAAACTACAAAGAAGAAAAACACTGGGTTTATAACTCTTATGAGCAATGGCAAGAACAATTTACTTTTTGGTCAATAGATACCATAAAAAGGACAATCACAGCCTTAGAAAAGCTAGGGTTATTAATATCTAAAAATTTTAATTCCTCAAAGTTTAATAAAACAAAATGGTATACGGTTGATTATGAGAAACTCAAGCTCCTAACATCGTGCACTGATCGATCAGCGCAAAGTGCCCTATCGATGAAAGCAAACTCCACTATTGATCAGTGCAAAATGCCTTCATCTTATATAGATACAGAGACTACTACAGATAATAAAACTTCCCCCTCTCTCCCCCAACCAATTCTGAAAGAAGAAAAGAGGGGAGGGGGGTTAATAAAAGAATATGATTTAGGAAAAAAAGAAATGTTCTCTCAAAATAATAACAAAGCCCTCTTTTTCAAAAACCAGAAGACCGTTGAACAGGAGAAACAACAGCCTTTCGTTATCAATCCATTAGCTCAACATATGGTAGATATTTGGGATCAAACAGTCAGAGAAGGGCAGGGGAGTAAAAGCTATTTAAGAGGTCCTAGACAAACAAATCTTCTGTACGTGCTAGAAACTTACTTTGATCATAATTTAGAAAACTGGAAAAAATTTTGTTCAATAATTACCTCCAGTAAACATTTGATGGGAGAAACAGACGCTAAATTTACTGCTGGAATAGATTGGGTTATTGCACCAGAACACGTAGAAAAAATCTTAGAAGGAAAGTATAGAGCAGATAGAGGAGTATTCACGAAAGACCCCTATGAATCTGCCAGAAAGATTTTTGACTTTCTTTCTGGTGACGACCTAAACTACTATAAAAACTTTTATGTGGAAGAAAGACAAAAAAAAGATCCCTCCTTCTCTATAGACGAAAATGATCCAGCATTGTTTACTTCAGGCTATTTTAAGCACTTTGTTGTAACAGAACTTATGAAAAAGTTTTTGCCAAAAAAGTAATTTTTTATTAAAAAGTAAATTCCTTGTTTTCCGCTTTGTACGGAGCTTGTTTGCCTGAAAGATTATGAATATGCCCAAATATTATATTAGGGAGCAAGGGTGTCTTTTCCTTATGAGGGAATAAAACATGGTCTTCTTCAAAAGCACTATTCACGAATACATCTTTTCTGACTGAACTCTTAAACCCGTAAGAATAATCAAACTTATCATAGTAAGACTCTTCATTTTCTGCATAGTAGGTGGATTCTTTATAAGGGTAGTGAGAGTGATATAGCAGAACAAAAGCATCTTCTTTCTTACCTACAAAACGATCACCCAGTTTTGTTCTTATGGCTTCAGAAATGCTCTCCTGGCCTTTTTGGTGGGTTTTTCTAAACCCAATCAAATTATCTAGGCAGACATCACAGACATCAAAAGAACTGTAAAGGTTGAGGCCACATGCAGATACCTCTTCTTCCTTAGGAACAAACATTTTTATAACCCGACTACTATCCTTAACCCACAAGCTCGTGATATCGTCTACCAACTGAGCTTCTGAGTGACCATTGCCTACGTGGCTTAAATACTTATGGCATTGTTTTGGGCCACTAATCGTTGATCCTGCGCTAGCCCAATCAACGATGACGTTCTCTTTTTCCTTATGAAACAATTCCCCAAAAGCTGCTGTTTTTAAGTATGTATTGAAAGTTTTTTTACCTTCTACTGCAGCTCTGAAGCTGCTTACCATCATATGGTTTTTCCATTTGTCTTCAGCAGTTAAATTAGCAACAAATTGAGTTTTCTTCTTAGAGGAGTCATCATCGAGATTTAGAACAAACTCTCCGGAAAAAGATACTCGAGTTGTGTATTCTAGTAGTTTTTTTTGAGTATGCCCCTCTTTAGCTGGAGTTAATCTACAAAGGTGTACTCTTTTGGAAATCCCCAATTTTTCTAAATCTTCAGGAAGATCTTGTGTTGAGTCTGCGGCAGCAGCGGAGTGAGCACAGTAGGCAGATCCCAGAAAAAACCCTCCTATCCCCACAACCATCATTTTTCTAAAATTTACACTCATTTTTACCCCTCATCTTAAAAACTCGTTCGAACATAAACCCATTATTTTATCATTTCAATAGGTTATTTTTTTACAAAATAGGAAATGGGTTGTTTCTTCTGTTTTTCTAGACCTTGTTTTTTGAAAGAAATTTATCATCAGTATATGGTAGTTTAAAGCAATTACGTTTGTCTGATTTTTACCTAGAGATTTCTTTCACTTTTCCATTGTTAATCTCTACAATGATAGAAAACTCTTCCAAATTTCCCAGACCTTCCCAAACACTTCTAAATCTGTTGAATTTAAATCCTTTTGATTTAAGGGTAGCAGATAGTTCTTTAGAAAGAGTATCAGTAAAAGAAATCTCTAAAGGAACACCAATTTCTTTTTTAGACTTTTCTATAAAAATTCCGCCAACTTTTTCCCAGTCTTTAAGAGTCTTTGTATTTTTAAGTGATTCCTTTAGAGAGAGGAGGGCACCTAGGAGCTGCTCTTCAGATAGGGATAAGAGATCAGCTTTTTCAATAAAAGATCCATACTTAATTTGTTGAGATATTTTTTTCTTACGTTCTTTAAGTTTGATGAGTGCTTCCATCTGTTGCAGCCGAACTCTCTGTTGTTCTACTTTTTTGCGCTTTTGTTCAAGAGATGTCATTTTGCAAGACGTTCCTTAAAAAAGTTTTTCCCTTTTTGTTTCCAGATATTAATGTTTTTAGGATCCCCCATTTCACCTTCTGCAGCCTCTTTGAGAAACCCAGCAAGCATCATAATTCCTTCAGGATCGTGTTTAAGACTATTCGTTTTATCCTGAATACCAAACACTTCTGGAAGCCCAGATTTAACCAGAATCTCTCCCAAGAGTGAGTGAATAATATTTGGATTGTTCACCATATTCCTACTTCTATTCTCTACAGTTTTCATGTCTATCTCCTCTAAGCGGCCGGACAAGCCTTATTAAACCAACAATAAAACAAAAACTAAAAAAATGCAACAACAAAGATAAAATAAGTAGGAAAAGAAAAATGGTATACGCAATATGCAAACTCATTTCATGAGCTTGCGAAATCTGATAGAATCTGCTACTGTTGGAGATATTGATTAGAAACTTAATGTTTTTGGTTGATGTGAGAAAAG
Source organism: Alphaproteobacteria bacterium (assembly GCA_037146715.1). Classification (NCBI taxonomy): domain Bacteria; kingdom Pseudomonadati; phylum Pseudomonadota; class Alphaproteobacteria; species Alphaproteobacteria bacterium. The sequence goes on along the minus strand of JBAWWO010000011.1, from coordinate 11,486 downwards.
TAGAGAAAGAAAGTTTTGTTGGTTTAGAATGGCGATTCAATTTGCAAGAATGGAATATGTTTCAAGGGGAAGTGGAAATGCTTGTCTTAAGAGTGCCTATAATCAGAGATCTAAGATTAAAGATGAGCGCAGTGGGAAGACCTATTCTTTTGCAGCAAGAGGAGGGAATATCCATTCTGAAGTCATGCTGCCAAAGGGGGTTTCTTCTCGGTTTTTATCTCCTTCAGTGTTGTGGAATGAAGTAGAGAAGTTCGAGACTCGGAAGAACAGTCAACTTTTGAAGGATCTAGTTTTAGCTCTGCCTGATAACGAAGAAATTACTTTGGAGGATCGTGTGGAGTTGTGTCGGCGATTTATTGATCAGAATTTTACGTCGAAGGGATTGGGTGTTCAGTTCGATATTCATGAGCCTCATCACAAGCAAGATAAAAATTGGCACGCTCATCTTTTAATTACAACGCGTCGGTTTAGGTCTGATGGAGAGAGTTTAGATTCTCGTAAAGCTCGGGATTTGGACGGCATCGTGAGAAAAGGATTTGTTTTAGAGGCTAATCGGTGGGGAGAGATTTGGCGAGATCTTCAGAACGAGTATTTTAAAGAGAAGGGTTTAAGCGTCCGAGTAGATACCATAGGAGTTGTACCTCAAGAACATTTGGGTCCTGTGCGGATGCGGTCCCATATGAGCGAAGTATTGTCGAGAGGAGAAATGAGACAAGCTGCAAATATCGAGGCTTCTTTGGATGCAGGTAATATTTTAGAACTTTTAACGAAAACTTCTTCTACGTTTACGGATCAGCACGTTAAGGGATATTTAGAAAAACAGGTGCCAGAATCTCTTAGGGATAAAGTGAGAGAGAGTCTTTATGGGAACGCTAATCTAGTGCGACTGCATGATAAATCAACAGGAGAATTGACGGGACTGTATACGACGAAAGATGTGCGCTTTGAAGAAGAACAGATGATGCGTTTGGGAGAGCGTATTGAGAGATGTTCCGGTGTTGTTGTTGAGGAGGAAAATTCTCGATCTATTGTGGATAGGTGTACGTTCTCAAAAGAGCAAGAGGAAGCCTTTAGATATGTTTTAGACTCTCGTTATGGTCTTCGGGTTATCCAGGGTAGGGCAGGGACGGGGAAGAGTTATTTGTTGTCTGGATTAAGGGCAGTTTTTGAATCTGCTGGACAAAAAGTTTTTGGATTGGCCCCTACAGGAACAGTTGTGAGGGATTTGAGGGCCCAAGGGTTTGATTCTTCCTTTACGGTTCATGATTTTTTGTTTCGATATAAGAATAATCGATTAAATGTGGAGGCAGGGTCTGTATTTATTGTGGACGAAGCAGGAATGGTTGGTCATGGGGCGTTTGGGGAGTTATTAAAAGTTGTTCACCAAAAGGGATGTAAGATAATTCTGGCAGGTGATGATCGCCAGCTGAGCTCAGTTGAGCGAGGAGGCATGTTTAAAGTTTTTGCGGAGAAGTTCGGGGCAGTTGAGTTGACTGCGGTGAGACGGCAAGAAGTTGATTGGCAAAGACGTGTTTCTGAGAAACTATCCCAAGGCAATGTTCAAGAGGCTGTAGGCCTCTTAGAGACCCAGGGACGTATTTATTGGGCTAACAGCAAGCCAGAATCCTTATCCCAGCTAGTAGAGGCTTATACAGCGTCTGTTATGGAAGATAAGACCAAGTCACGGTTAATTTTAGCCCATAGTAACCTTGAGGTTGATATTCTCAATCAGGCTATTCGACGAGTTATGCAAGCCGCAGGAAAAGTAGACTCTAAAGAATATCTCTGTGAGACAACGCGAGGGGAAGTTCTTTTTGCCGTTGGGGATCGGGTCCAATTTACAGAAAGAGATAAGCATCTCGGTTTAACGAACGGAGAGTTTGGAAACCTCATTAAAGCTTCTCCTCAAGAGTTTGTGGTTGAAACAGATCGAGGACAGACCTTTAGGTTTGATCCAAGGACATATGGAGGATTAAGACTTGGGTATGCTGGAACGGTCTATAAAGGGCAGGGGAAGACGGTAGATGAAGCGTATGTTCTTCATAGTCCTTTGATGAATCAGAATCTGAGCTATGTTTCTCTTACGCGGCAGACTCAGGACGTTCGTTTATACGTTTCTCAAGATGAAACAAAAGATACTCACAAGCTCATTACTCAAATGAGTCGCAGCGATCATCGGATTACGACCTTAGAATTCCATACAGCGAGAGAAATTGAAAGAGAAAGAAAAACACAAGAATCTGCCATTCAACGGCTCGCTTATGCCGTTGGGGATAGAGTCCGTAGTGGTATTCAGCATTTTACAGATAGAGTCCCTAATGCTTCTTTCTATAATCTCCCTGCTCAGTCAACAGCTTTTGAAGGGCATGTAAGTTCACAGGATGCTTTGAAGCGGTGGGAAAAAGAAAAACTGAAGGAAGACAAACATGTTGGTGAATCTAGTTTAGAGAATGAGCAGACTCCTTCATATACCCCTCAAAAGACAAATTCTTACGATTTAGATAGAATTGAAGGAGATCTTAAGAAAAATGTGAAGAGCTTTGCCCTTCATCTTCTGGGGAAGCCTGATTCTCAGTATTCTACCCGTACGGAGCTTTGTTTTAAGACTTCGAATGGCAAGACCTTTGTGAATACGGAAACAGGTCTATGGTATGACTTTAAAACCTCTGAGGGCGGAAACCTGTTTGCCTTGATTCAGAGAGAGCGGGGTGGAGAGTTTAAAGATTCTCTAGCTTATGCAGCTTCTTATTTAGGATATGGATCTGATTCCCTCACGAGCAAGCCACAAGAGCTTTCTCAACCTATTGATTCTTCAGTCTCAGACAGAGAAATAATGGCAGGAAACCTGAAAGATATTGAAAAGGTAAAGAAAGCCCAATCTTTTTATGAGAAGACCCAGTCTGTGACAGGGACTCTTGGAGAAAAATACCTACAAGATCATCGATCTATTCAGGGTCCTCTGCCTGGTGATGTTCGGTTCATCAACAAGATCTATAACAGTGAAACAAAAACAGAATTGCCAGCTCTTGTATCTTTTATGAGGAACAAGGCAGGAGACATCACAGGGTATCAAACAATTTACTTAGATGAGACTGGGCAAAAGGCAGATCTCTCTATTGTTAAACGCAGCCAAGGGCTTCTAAAAGGATCCTTTGTGGAGGTTCAAAAGGGGGAGGGGCCTGTTTATTTAGCAGAAGGACTGGAAACAGCTCTGAGTCTCAAGGAGTCTGGACTTCAAGGAACGATTCTTGCAGGTCTTGGGATCTCTAACCTCAAGAATTACGAGGGAGACATCAAGGACGTCATCATTTGTGCGGACCACGACGAAGTCAACTCAATTACTCATCAAACACTCGAAAAAACCCAACATATTTTGCAAGAAAAGGGATATAGTGTGAACACAATTTATCCAAAAGAAGAGGGGAGAGATTTTAATGATGTTCTTATTCAAAAAGGGAAAGAAGCAGTCTTTGAAGCCTTTAAACAATTCCATCCCGAAAAAGTTAAATCTTTTAGGGATCGGGATGCAATTCAAGGGCGGCATGAAACACAGAAGGACTTGGTTGAACAAAATCCTTCAAAAGATCAGAGAGTTGTTTCTCTAAAGGATTTAGAGGCTGATTATGAACGTAAAGTTTCTGACATTTATAAAGAAAAGTTAGGGTCAGCATGGACCAAATATAAAGCAGAAATTAAGGAAATTACTGCAATAGCCGCGAAAGATTCTATAAGTGTGGAAAATCCACCTAAATCACTCTCAGACGAAGTGGTATTATTTGCTCAAAATCAACACTATGTTCGGCGGGTACCATCCATAGAACAAACCCTTTTAGATAAAGATCCTTCTTCCTCTTGGATGAAAGTGAAGATTGAAGCCAAATACATTGCGGCTATTGAATCCCGTTTGTATGGAGCAGAACGAGAAAAATCCTCAATAGTTTCTCCAGCCACACTTCAACATGTGCAGGAAAAGGCCTTAGAAAAGTTTGGGGCCGTTCCAGATCGTATTAATCACTATGAAACGCAATTTAAAAAAGAAGGCATTACAGATCCTCTCCAACTTCATTTCTTATCTCGACAAGCGGTAATGTTTGAAGCAAAGGTGGGGCAAGTTCCAACGTCTCATCAATTGAAGGCGTTCAAAGAAGCCTCTGTCCTTGCAGCCAAAAACTATCAGGGACACTGTAAGGAACATGAGGAAAAACTTTTAGAAGCAGGGCACAATCCCACAGGGAACAACAGGACCTTGATTGACATGGTGTCTAAATACTGTGTTCATCAAGAAATGGACAAGATATCAACGCACATCCTAGATAAAGGAACACCTCCTTCTTCCAAAGACCTTGGGTCCTACGTTCATGAATCCCTAAAGGAATTTAGAATCTCCAGGGATGCTTATCTAAAACAAGAAAAAGAAATGAAGACGCAAGAAACTCAGAAAACTAATGAGCAAAGACAGAGTCAGATTGGTAGAAGTATGAATGGTGGAATGGATATCTAGATTGGTCAAATTATTGATTTCTGCATCAAAATAGTCCAAAAAATAATTATTTTTCCTAACCATATTGTTCTATAGTTCATCCTGGACTACCATTCCAGGATGAACTGTAGAACAAGAGTAGTGAATAAAAAGGTCTTGGCCAAAAAAATGAAAAACATCAATGGAGTGAGGGGGGTGTAATAGACCCTGAAGAAGGTCGATACATATTATTGCCATCTGTCTCCCCCTAACAAAATAAAGAGTGTGGCATGCGCGACAGATGGGGATACCTAGCGTTTTCGGTAATGAACCTAGCCACACACTAAGCAATCTAGGAGATCTTCACATTTCTGTTCAAGGAGAATCTTTGTCAAAAAAGTCCTTTTTTTAAGGGGGATTTTGTTAGGGAAAACTCACCCAGCTTATTTCTGTTTTGAAAAACGTAGAGTAGATCTGATTTAGGAAGGTTTAAATAAAAAACCATTCCAATTTTTACTTTCGTACGGCTTTCAAAAAGGAGCAAAACAAAAGATTTTTCTACTAGAAAAAGTTTTTAATAAAAAGGATAAAAAGGACTGTCTTATAGTTAATATCTTTCCTATTGGAAAATCTGTTGATTTTTTAGGGAAAATGGTTTTTAAGTCTAAACATTAAAGAAATGAGGTAAATAAAATGAAAATGCAAACTAAAATCACTAAAATTTTGCTTGGAACGCCTATTTTTTTGGCAGTGATGGCTAACGATGGATTGGCTACGGCCTTAGAATATAGAGAGAACCCTGGAAATGAGCTGACAGCACATCCATTTGAGATCTCTTCTGTAGAAGTTCCTCAACTTGGAGATTCTAGTGATAGATCTCTTGTAGAAGCGATTGAAAAACTGGAGGTTGCCGACAAACCTTTTGATGAATACGAAGAAGATGGAATGGTAGTATGCAGGTTTAAACAGAAGAAATATTTAGGGAATGAGTTTGTTGGTAATTACCCATTACCATTTGTTAAGAATTATAAGAAAGAAACTGAGGAAAGGTGGGTACGTGATGATGATCAGAAGGTTTCCAAGCGTGTGATTGAATCGTTCTATATAAGAGGGGGTGGACTATAATCTTTCTTCTACACAGGAAACTTGGGAGGCTAAAGGTGTCGAAGGAGATATTGTTATTCCGATTGATGAAATTAAGTGGGTGAGAAATCCTGTTGCTCCTCCTGCTGAGCCGCAAGCCGCTCCTGCAGCACAATCTACTGGTGGGGGTGGTGGAAAGAAAAAGCCATCCAATTTCATTGCTAGATTGTTTAAATAACGGTTGATGGAAAAAGCACTTAAGCTGAAGGAAGAGCTTTAATCAATAATTTGAAGAGCTCTTCCTTCTTTTGACGAACAAAAAGATACAAAAATAAATTAAGTTTGATTTCTAGGGAGATTGTGTATGAGTAGATTTGTTTTTCGGTTTATGTTTATTCCTATTCTTTTATGGAGCAACCTAGCGTTGGGTTCTGTTTCGGAGGAGTTTTTCAAAAATCCTTCTTTTGATCCCTCTGGCAGTCACATCTCTATAGAGATTCAGAAAAATAGAGGAGCGAACAGTCTGAGCTTAGAAATTTACAATCTTGATGATTGTAGACGCAAGACGCTTTTAGTATCAGACCTAAACATTCTTTTTGAACAAGAAGGAAAGCAAAGATATGTAAGCCAATATCAGGGGTTCAATTTAGATTTTTTCTTAGATGATTTGGGTAATGTGGAAATTTTCTCTTTAGAAACAACAAGGGATGTTTCTTTTACTGTACCAGGGATTTTAAGGACGAATTTTGTTAACTCTGTTGCTAATGTTTTTTTTCAGAGCCGTTCTTACGAGAATTTAGATTCATTTATGTTCGGGCAGTTTGCTAAAATTATCACAATCCAAGGGGAAATTTTTAATGGCGGGCTTTTTAAAGGAAGAAATCTTACACTAGAAAGCCCTTTAGAGATTACCTTGTCACGAGGATTGATTAAAACCTTTCAAAGTACTTTAGAGGCGCCTTCTGTTACTCTTGCTCATAAGAGTGAAATCATTTCCTCAAAGTTGAGTATTAAAGCTGAAAAAACTTTGAAATTAGATTCAAGCAATATCTTTTCTACAAGTGTTTCGGTAGATTCCCTAAACTTTCTTATGAATCAGTCATATTTTTATGTGAAAGATCCATTTTCTTTTAAAGGCAAAGCCTATTATGCAAAGAATGGAAGTGTTTTGCGGGGAGAAAAAACAGTCACGCTTAGCATAGAGCATTTTAGAAATTTAAGATCAACTTTAAGGTCTGCGGAGAGTTTATTTATAAATTTCTTAGGAAATCAGTCTTTCAAGAATGAGGGAGGAGAGATTTATTCTGAAGCCGATCTATTTATTCTAGGCCCCCTGGCTATGTTTGAGAATAGGCAGGGAAGAATCCGAAGTAAAGGAGATCTTGAGTTAGAGGTTAGAACCCTACGCAATATAGAAGGATCTTTTATAAGAGGACAAGAAATTTCTGTTACAGCAGAAAAGATATACAACACAAATTCGACAATCAAAGCAGAAAACGCGTTAGACCTTCAGGCGAATGGGATTTCGAATGAATCCTTCTCTATTTTTGAGGGGCGTGAGGTTGTTATTAAAGTGGGGAAAGAAGAGGCTACACCCATTCTTGTCAATAAAGATTCCAACGTAAATGTTTTCGGTAAAACGCACGCTGAACGCTTACATAAGAAGAAAGAGCAAAAAGATTCTAAACAAGATAGCGCTGAAGACAGTAAGACAGAAGAAACTTCAGGCGGTACTCAAGATAAATTGTTGGGATCGCTTATGAATTTGAATGGTTCTTTTATTAGGGGTACTGAGTTAGTTCGGATTATTAGTAACGGAGAGATTATAAATGGAGATTTTTCTCGGATAGAAAGCCCTGTTGGAATGGTTGATTTGACGGTTCAGGGGCGTATTTTGAATCATGATAGAGCTCGTATTACAGGAAAAACTCAAACTCATCTCACAAGTGAGCAAGGCAATATCTTTAATAGCGATCAGGCTTTCATAATGGGGCAGGATGTAGCGTTAAAGGCCAAAGGCAACATTAATAATGTTCGAGGCATTATCACTGCTTCTGTCATAGCGACTCTTTCTGGTTCTCAGCTAGATAACGCCTCAGGTAATATTGCTACAATAGGGTCTTTGGATCTACGCCAAATCTCCAATATTTTCAATATGGATGGTAAAATAACCTCTGAAAATATTCTATTGACTGAGGGTTCTATCTTTCTAAATAACGAAAGAGGGGTAATTAAATCCAAAAGTGCCCTAAAGTTTCTTGACTTTAATACGTTACAAAAAGCTGGTGTTTCTTTGTTCGGAGCGAATTCAGGAGGGTGGATCGAATCTCAAGAGAAAATCATGTTTCTAGGAAAGAACATGGTTCCTTCTTATTTGAAGGGAACTTTTTTCGCTCCTGTTTTAGAGTTTGTTAACAGACCAGTTACAAGTTCAGGTGTATATGTTTCATCCATATTAGGATATCGCGATCCGTGGATTACTTTGAATTGTGACTCTCTGATTTTTAGGGATGATAAAAATTTAATTTTAAATGATAGTGTTATAGAGGGAATTCCCTACGAGTTATTTTTGGAAATTCAGCATTTTTCCAATAACAATGTTTTAAAGACGAAGAGAAAAATCCAGATAGATGCGATCAGGATTACAAATGAGGGAGATTTTACTCAGGTCGATCCATCAAGAGAGAATTTTTTTCCTTTTTCGTACATAAAAAATGTAAAAAATAATCCTTATTTAACTTCTTTGTTCAGAGATTTAGGATTTGATTTTACAAACCAAGAAGGAGTCATCAAATCGATGATTGAAGGTCCGGAAATTTATTTAGGGGCTACAGAACATATTATTAATTATGGCGGTTTGAAATCTCAAGGAGATATATTTTTAAGATCTCCCTATATACGAACAGGTTGGGGCATTGAAGATGAAGAAACAGAAATTTTAGAGGATGGTGGTGTTAGGAGAGATAAGTTTGACTGGACACATCACTTTTTCAAACCCCAACCCAATTGCTATATCAATGTTGGGGGGCAACTTCATGTGGATGGTGTCTCTGGGGGTAAATTTTTAAGTACACTGGGGCTTGTTCAGGTTCTTAAGGGGATGAGTATGGAACGAGTGAACTTGTTCTTAAACTTTGCGGGAACACTAACCATAGAAGATCAACCCGATGATTTTGAATGGAGAGTCCCTTATTTCCTCAACACGCTGGGAATCATTGATACCAGCATTGTAGCGCATCGCTATTGGCAGATTGATTTTGCTAACTCTGACCCCTCTCATTTTAATATTTTAAAAGGAAAACTTCAGCTCAAAGACGTTCTGTATGCCTTGAATGCGGCTAGTTTTCTGCATGGGCACGACGGTATTTTAATCGAGGGAATGCCGGACGCTCAAAAGACAGAATTTTTGGATACATTCAGTGGCCCAGATGGAAAAGTGTCAGCCCTTCTTCCTAGTAAAGCTGTTAACCAAAACTATGTGGAAACCTATGTGCGCACTGTTACAAAAACAGGGACTGATGTTTCCGTTTCTACTAATCGGATTTGTGGCATTAAAACGGGAAAGACGAAGACGTATACCCCCTGGAGATTAGATTACCCTGAGCAGGCTTCTCGTGGGGGAGTCCATGTTGCAGCCATGAGTAGTGCCGGGAAAATGGAAGCTAGGGGAGTGGATGAGGCAGTGCTTTCAGGGGGCATCCATGCAGCGAATATTACTCTAGAACCTAAAGAGTCTTTAGTTGCGGGGGATCAACGCAACATAAAAATGCCGGAAATAAAACAACTTCCAGATTTTGTAGAGGTTCTTCCTAATTTAACAGAGGCTCATAATCAACAGATTTATGAGATTGCCCCAGAAGATGCCCTCTATGTTTTGAAGACAAAGTTTTTAAGGGACAAGAGTCAAAAGATTCCTGTCGTGATTATTGAGGGGGAAGAAAAAATTCCTGATCTAGAGTCCTACAAAATGCTTTTGCATCCCGATGAGATTTCTCAAGCGATGATTCATATTTTACAAAAGCAACTTAACACAGGGTATGTGCCCTCTATGAAGACTACCTTTGATGCCACAAAATCGGCTTATAGGTCTGCTTTGGCTAAGGAGCCAGATGCACTTCAAAGAAGGGCATTTGCTCACTTACCCCAAGAAAATACTCTGAATGAAGATCCCCATTCAGACCTCTATTACAAAAACGTTCTTGTGATTAGACCAGATCAGGTGGAAGAGGGGCTGTATTTCGTACCCAGGATTATAGAGGGCAAAAAAGTTTTAGTGCCTGTTCTTCATTTAAAAAAGGGAACCATTAACCCAGCCTTAGGCCGTCCCGATGGGGCAAACATTGCCCAGGGTGATGTGCAGAAGGGGGAAGGTCAGTACATTATTGATACGGATGGGGCTGTTACCTTGGACGGAGTGAATATAGGAGAACATAAGTTCAAAGTAAGGGCCAGGAAAGGAATCGCCTCTACGACCCACTTCCATGAGATTCATGAACAAACAAAAAGTACAGAAGGAAAAGCGAATGGAGGATTTTGGTCTAATTCTACGAGAATGGAGACTAGAACTGAACATCATGTGACGACTGAATCAGGGTATCCCGCTATTTTTGGTTCAGATCCCGAAGGAATTGTTGAATTAGATGCGGAAGATTCAGACATTACTCTGACAGGAGCAACTCTTGTAGGAGGAGATATCAATCTTCACGGATGGAAGGTCCTTCTGCAAACCCTTGATCTAGAAGAAAAGAGAGTGAATGAAGATGGTCAAGACATCATCGTTCCCACGTATGTACAATCTTTAGTTTTAGGGTCAAAAAAAGGGTTCATTACAGTCAAGATTTTTGAAAACCAGGGCTCTAAATACATCACTTTGGGCAGTTCAAAAATTGTTGCTGAGTATGTGATCAAACAGGCCTATAAAGCCCGGGAATATTGTCATAAAAAAACTTGTAAGGTGGTTGAGGGGATGTTTTCTGCAGGGGCGACGGAAGAAGCCTTTTATCACCATGTCATGAGCACGCCAGAACTTCAAAGTTTTTCAGAGAACCTAGAACTTGTGAGTCAGCTCATTGATTTGGAAGGAATCGTTCGCGCTCCATCAGGAGATCTGGTTTTTGAAGGGGGACGTCTTCAAACAGGGGCACAGGTTTATAAAAAAAGGCACACACTCAACTCGTTCACTGATACGGCTTTTGGGGGTGCGGAACAAAGTAGTTATACGGAGATTCCTGAGATTCCTCAAACTAACCTAGAATCTCAAAATATTCGTTTCAATACGGTAACTGCTGATATAAACGGAACCACCATCAAAACCCATAAAGTAACAGATAGTACGAAAGAAGGAATGCGCCTTGCCTCCATTGTGGGGGAAATGAAAAGATTCACTAGGTCTAGCCAAAGTGGGGCGTTTGGGACTCAATCTACCACGACAAAAAGTGGTCAAGAAGGAGAACGTCCTACTGTGTTGGATGTAGACAAATGGGAATCTATCTATCAACGACCTCAATTTACCAATGTGGAATGGAGTGATCTCAATACCCGCATTACAGGATTACCTCCAGAAGAGAAAATCCGAGTGCTCAGCTCTTGGATAGAAACGAGTAGTCATTCTAATGGCTTAGGAAAAGAAGGAGCTCTTATGGTGGCTATTGCGGTCACTGTTGCAACGGGTGGTGCAGGAGCTAGTAGTATAGGGGCGGCTATGGCTTATGGGGCCATGGGATATGCAGCCTCTCAAGCAGCAGTGAGTTTCTTACAAACGGGTGGTGATTTAGAGTCCACAGTCAAAGGACTAACCACCACTGATTCTATCCAAAACATGATCATTGCGGCAGGGACAGCTGGGGTTATGCAAGGAATATCTCCCTCCTTAAATAGTTCTATCAAGGATCTTCCGGTTCTGACTCGTAATTTTATATCAAGCACCGTGCAGACGGGGGTTCAA